>JALXBY010000304.1 GCA_026991215.1 Anaerolineales bacterium | reverse complement strand
GTACAATCATGAGCGTCCGCACCTGAGTTTGCAGTATGCTACACCGGCCCAGGTTCATTTTATGTCATGGCGGATGGCAGGCCAACCTGTCAACGTTTAGCCGGACAACACACGGACCGCTGACCGCCCACATCGCACTGCGGACCGCGCACAGCCCACTGCGGACTGCCACCATGCATCTCCCTTACATCTCCGCGCATCTCCCAGGCATCACCGGCCGGCTGCGGGAGCAGCCGGAGGACTTCGTGGTGGAAGAACTCCCGGCCTACACCCCTGCGGGCCAGGGGGAACACACCTTCCTCCGCATCACCAAGCGGAACATGACCAGCACCGCGTTGCGGGACCACCTGGCCCGGCTCTTCGGCCTCGACCCACAGGACATCGGCATGGCCGGCCTCAAGGACCGGCACGCGGTGACCACCCAGTACGTCTCCATCCCCCGCGTGGACCCGGAGGAGGCCGCGCGCCGCGTTCAGGCCGCGCTGCCCGAAGTGATCGTCCACGAAGCGGCCCGGCACACGAACAAACTCAAGCCGGGACACCTGCGGGGCAACCGCTTCCGCATCGTCGTTCGGGGCGTGCGGCCCGGCGACCTGGAACGGGCCCAGGCCATTGCCGAATACCTGCGGCAGGTGGGCGTGCCCAACTACTACGGTCCCCAACGCTTTGGCCGCTATGGAGACAACGCCCAACGGGGCCGCGACCTGCTGCTGGGCCGCGAGCGGGTGCGGCAGAAGTGGCTGCGGCGGTTCCTGCTTTCCGCGTACCAGGCCGCGCTGTTCAACCGTTACCTGGCCTTGCGCATCCAGGCCGGGCTGTTCACCCGCCTGCTGCGGGGCGACATCGCCAAGAAAGCCGACACCGGCGGCCTGTTTTTGGTGGAGGACCCGGAACAGGAGCAGCCCCGCTACGCCCGCGGGGAAATCCACTTCACCGGGCCCATGTACGGCTACCGCATGTGGTGGGCCGAGGACGAAGCCGGCGCTCTGGAACGCCGCGTCCTCGAGGAAGAGGGTCTTTCCCTCGAGGCCTTCCGCAAAGCCCGCTTGAAAGGCACCCGCCGGCTGGGCCGTTTGTGGGTACAGGACCTGACCCTTCACCAGGAGGGGGACAGCCTGGTCTTCACCTTCACCCTGCCCAAGGGCGCGTATGCCACGGTGGTGCTGCGGGAGTTCCTCAAGGAAGCGGATTGGGACCTTCTGGCGCCGGATTGACGGCCGGAACCTGGGCGCGGCCGTACATCTCCTTCCAGGACGTGACCAGGCTGGCCGCGTTGCCGCATGGGCAGGCAACGACCCATTGCTGCCGGTAGCGCAGGTAGCCATCGTACGGCCGGCTGCCCTGAACAGCCACCCAGCCTTCGAAATCGAAGGGAATCAGGCCCCAAGCGGGAATCCATTCCCCGTTGTACTTGCGGCCCATGTGGATGTTGGCGCCGGTGGCAAAGCCGCCCTTGCAGGAAGGCCGGCCTATGGGCTGCCGGGCCTGTAAGACCGCGCCCACGGGTGGCCGGTCCACCAGGTGCATGTGGAAAAGCACCCATCCGGTGCGCTCGTCGCCATCGCCGTCCAGGTCCAGCACCAGGATGCTGCGCTCGGAGCGGGCCACCACGCCCGGGGCTTCGGCCACGGCCCAGCGGTGGGAGACCTTGCAGCCCCGCACGCCGGGCGGTGCGAAGTCCACCGCGGCCCAGGCCCCCAGGCGGCCCCAGGCGGGATGCGGGCCGCCGCTGTAACTCCAACTTTCCCCCCGGGGGAAGGGGAAGTTCAGGGGCGGCTGCCGCAAGTCCCCCGGAATGTGGGGCGGTGGCGGCGGGTTCCAGGGGTCGCCGAACCAGTGCACGTACACCCGAAAGACGCCCTCAGGACCCACGGCCTGGGGGTAGGCTTCCGCGGGCAGCACCTGGGCCAGGTAGTACTGCAGGGCCACACTGCCCGCGTTCTGCCAGGGGTCGGGGTAGACCAGGGAACCATCCTTCAAGGTGAAGAAGCGCAGCGTGCCCTGCCGCCAACCGTAATAGCCCTGGGAAAGCAAATCGGCCATGTGCGCGATTTGCAGGGCAAAGCCCCGATAGCGGGAGGGGTCGAACCCCAGGAAGGTTTCCAGGTTCTCAGGCGGCACCGAAGACGAGAGCGCACCGGTCTGGTAGTCCAGCAGGGCAAGCAGCACCCTGGGGTCGATGCTGAAGTTCAGGGCGATTTTCTCGATGATGTATGCGGCAGGCCGGATGTTCTGCTCAAAGGGCGCGCGCACGGTCTTGAGCCATCCAGGGGTGGTTTCCAGGAACGCGTCCACGTCGAAATCCCGCGAAGCCGGGCCGTTGACGAACAGGGGGTCCGGAATGCTCTTGAAGGGCGTGCCCCAGGTGGGCAGGTAGTAGATGGGGATGCGCAACCCCAGGCCCGGCGGCAGGGTGGTGATGGTGAGGGGCAACTGGGGATTGGCCTTGCGGATGGCTTCCACCGAGGTGTTGAAGTGGGCCGCGAGCGCGGGGAGGGTGTCGCCGGGTTGTACGGTGTAGTCCACCAGGGTGCCCGGCGGGTACTTGGGCCGGACCGGAAGCGGGGTCGGCGTGGGGCCGGCCGCCGGCGCGCGCCGAGGGGGCGCGGCGTCTCCAACCCCTTCCCCCGGCAGGGCCGGAGGCCGGGAGGCAAGGGGCCAGCGGCCCAGCCACCACAGGAAGAGAGCCGCGAGGATGACAAGGAGGAGCAGGGTGCCCAGTCGTCGGCGCATGGCGCTTTTCAAGCAGTCGGCGGTCAGCAGTCGGCAGTCGGCAGGGCGCGGTCAGTGGTTGGCGGGCAGCGCGCTGCGGGCTTCTGCCAGACGCTGCGGATGGGTGTAGACCCGGAAGCGGCCGCCCCGCAGGTAGGCGACCAGGGTCAGCCCCCACTGCCGCGCCCAGTGAACGGCCAGGGACGTGGCCGCGGTTCGGGAGGCCACCACCGGGCATCCCATCCGGGCCGCTTTCAGGGCCATTTCCACGGAGATGCGGCCGGTGGTCAACAGGATGCCGCCCCGCGGGTCCACGTCCTGGAGCAGGGTCCAACCCCGGACCCGGTCCACCGCGTTGTGCCGACCCACGTCTTCGGCCACGTGGCGCAACTGCCCCTGCAGAACCAGCCCGGCCGCGTGGATGCCCCGACCGGCCCGGTAAAGGCGGGCGGACCGCTGCATCTCCCGCATCCAGGCCATCAGGTCGTGTGGGGCCACCGGCGGGATTTCCGGCAGCGGCTGGGGCCGCGCCCGGTCGGGCAGGTCCAGGGTCAGGCCGCCGGTGCACCCGCTGGTGAACACCCGCCGCACCGGCCCCGGCACCGGATGGGTGAGCCACACGTCCACGCAGTGGGTTTCCGGGCACACCCGGTGGGCGGCCACCTCATGCCGGGATTGAATCCACCCTTCACCGGCCAGGAACCCCAGGGCCAGGGTCAGGGGCGCGTGGGGGCTGGCCATGAGGGTGGCCACTTCCTCCCCATTGACGTACACGGTCAGGGGCACTTCCTCGGGCAGAAGCCAGCGCTGACGCTGCCAGCCTCGCGAAGTGTACTCCATCCCTTCCAGGGACGCCAGCGCGCGTTCCTGCATTGCACCGCTCCAGAAGATGGTCAGCAGTAGGCGACCACAAAGCACGGACCACGGACGGTGCGCCCGTGCTCCTCATTTTACCGGCCCAGGGGCGGGGGCTGGCGGGCATTGTCCCCAAGGAGCCATGTCACATTTCCCCCGCCCAGCCATGGTAACGGCCTGGCTGGCTTCGCCGCCTGTCGCATACCCATAAGTCGCAGTCATAAATTATAAACGACAAATGCGCCCTCCGGTATGATTTTTAAAAACCCACAACCGGAGGGCGCACCATGCAA
>JALXBY010000303.1 GCA_026991215.1 Anaerolineales bacterium | reverse complement strand
CACCGCGGCCTATGGCCCGGCCGTGGCCGTGGGCGTCGTGGTCGCGGTGGAGGTCAGGGTGACTTCGACCTGGTTGGGTACCACCGAAGTCACGCTGACTTCGGGGAGCAGCACCTCGGTCTTGACCTCCAGGGTGTACACACCGGGTTCCAGGCCGCTTACGTCCACGTAGACCCGCAGGGATTCGACCTTCAGGTCCCGGATGATGGGCAGCGGCCCCAGGACCACCACGTCCACCTCTTCGGGGGAAACCTGGGCGTCCATGCCCGCGGGCAACCCCACCACTTCCACCGGCACCTGAACCGTGGCCGAACCCTGGATGGGTTCGATGGAAATCTGCACCAACACCGTCTTTTCGCCCACCACCTGTACCCCTTTGGGTAGTTTGAGGCCAACCCGGACTTCGATGTCCTGGGTCGCGCCTTCCACGTCCACGGTTTCGGTCTCCACGAAGCCGGGTATCTTCAGCACCTGTTGGGGGTCGTTGGAAAACAGGGTCACGATGGATGGGTAAACCGCGATGTTCGTAATGTGGTAGCCCGGCGCGGGGCGGCCCTTGAGGTCCACCCGGACCGAAACGTCCCGGTAGCCGCCCAGTTGCGTGATGGGCACGACGACCCGAACGGTATCCGGTATCACTTCTACGCCCGAAGCCACCCGGCCTTCCTTCGTGTAAGGAATGGGGTCGAGCCGCATGTCCAGGGTCTCCCGTCGGTTGGTGATGGTGGCCCGGACCACCACCCGGTCCACCTGGTCCACCCGGTTCTTGGGACCGCGGACAGTCACATAGGCCGGCCGCACTTGGGGTGGGTCGGCCCGAAAGCCCACGGCCGGTTCGCCCAGCAGTTGCACCGAAACGGGCAGGCGCTTTTCGGCCAGGGGTTCCAGGTGAATCTGCACCGTGGTGGGGTCGAAATCGACCACCTCTACTGGCGTGGCCCGGATGATGAGACGGACAGGCACCTCGTGCACCCCGGGCCCCAGGCCGGTCAGGTCCACTTCGGCATCCACAGCCCGTGTTGCCACGATGCGCTCCCATACGCTTTGGGGCGCCCGCAGGGTCACGGTGACCCCGGTCTTCGGCCCTTCCACCAGGATGAGGGCCGGGTCCTTGCCCCGGATTTGGATGGGCACGGTGAAGGGCAGGGTCCTGGTCACGTTGGGGTCGATTTGCATCTGGACCAGCACCCAGAGCAGGAGGGCCAGCAACGCGGCCAGCAGGAAGTTGACCAGGTGCTGTACCAGACGCCGGGACGAAGCGCTCACGGCCGCTTGCTCCTGAGGAGGGAACGTCGGTAACGCAGGAAGGGGAACTCGAAACCGCCCGAAGCCACCAGGTGGGTTTCCAGCATCCGGGTCAGGCGTTCTCGGTCGAGGTTGCGGGTGAGGGAGCCGTTGAGGGCCACCGAAATCGTGCCGGTTTCTTCGGAGATGACGATGGCCAGGGCGTCGGTACGCTGGGTGATGCCGATGGCCGCGCGGTGCCGCAGGCCCAGCCGTTCCTCCGGGGCCAGGCTGCCCTCCGGCAGGGGCAGGATGCAGGCCGCGGCATACAGCCGCCCGCGGCGAATCAGCACCGCGCCATCGTGCAGGGGGGTATTGGGCCAGAAAATCTGCACCAAAAGTTCGGGGGAAATCATGGCATCCAGCAGCACCCCGGTGGCCGCGTATTCCCCCAGCGCGGTATGGCGCTCGATGACGATGAGCGCGCCAATGCGCTGCTGGCTCATTTGTTCCGCGGCTTCGGTCACCGCGGCCAGCAGGCGCTGGCTGTCGTAGTAGCGAATCCACATGGGCAGCGCGCCCAGCCTGCCCAGCCGTTCCAGGGCCTGACGGATTTCCGGCGCGAAGATGACCGGAAGCGCGAACAGGAAGGAGGCCATCAACGTGCGGGTGAGCCAGCGCAAGGTGGGCAGGTTGACCAGGCTGAGCAGCACCCCACCAAAGACGATGAGCACCAACACCCCCCGCAGGATGGCCATCCCCTGGGTCTGCTGCAGCCAGGTCAGGGTCACGTAGAGCACCAGGGTCACCAGGAGGATGTCCAGAACCGCGCTCCAGGTGAGCCGTTGCAGGAGGAAGAGGAGTTCATGCCACCATGTGCTGGCCAAGCCGGCGACTCCTGGCTGTGGACGGTGAAGTGGACAGTGGGCAGTGGACAGTGGTCAGTGATTAGAGGGGGTGTAGCACCCGGTCCTTGCGCAGGGCGCGGAAGAGGAGCACCGTGCCTGGGGGCTGGGAGGCCTCGGCCGCTTCCCGCCAGGCCAGCATGTCCAGGGACCGCGGGGAACGGGGTTCGTATCCCAGCCGTCGCCAGAGGCGGGTGGTGCGCCGGAACAGGTCCTCCGTGGGGAAGACCAGCATGATTTCGCTTTGCAGTTCCTTGGCCTGCTGGGTGATGTGTTCCAGCGCGGTCTCCAGCACGGCCTCTTCGGGCACCTCGGGGTGCAGGTACATTTCGGTGACCCGGGCCACCAGGTTTTCCACCTGCCAGCCCAAAAGGCCCACGATGCGACCGTCGGCTTCTACCACGGTGTAGGCCTTGTCGCCAAAGCGGGTGAGGATGTCAACCCGCGTGGGCTTCTCCCGGCCCTGGGTGACCAGGGCGATGAACTCCGCCAGCCGTTGGGCATCCTTGGGCGTGGCCCGGCGGGCCTGGAGCCGCAATTGCGGCTGGGCCGTGGGCGCGGCAGGCGCCGCGGGTGCTTTGGCCGGCGCGGCCGCGGCCGGGGCCGGAGCCACGGCCTTGCGGAACCGTTCAGGCACCACCCGGTTCCAGGCTTCGACCACCTGTTTCCAGGTGTGTTCCAGGTCCTTGTCGTTGTGAATCACCACGTGGGCCTGGCGGGTCTTTTCTTCCTGAGGCGTCTGGGCCAGGATGCGCTGGTAGGCCTCGCTTTCGTTCATGCCCCGTTTGCGCATCAGCCGTTGCAGTTGCAGTTCGGGCGAGGCCACGACCACCCAGATGCTATCGCTCCACTCCCGCAGGTCCGTCTCCAGGAGTTTGATGGCCTCCACCGCGATGACCGGCCGCTTGGCGCGGGAAATCAAAAAGGCCACGGCCTGCAGCACCAGGGGGTGGACGATTTCCTCCAGCAGGCGCATGGCTTCGGGGTCGGAAAACACCAGTTTGGCCAGCCGCGCCCGGTTGATTTCCCCATCCGGGTTCAAAATCCAGGTGCCAAAGGTGCGGACCACGGGTTCGTAGCCCGGCGCGTTCTTGGCAATGGCCCGGTGCGCCAGGTGGTCCGCATCGATGCCGTAGGCCCCCAGGTGCTCCAGCATGCGGCGCACCACGCTTTTGCCCACCGCGATGTTGCCCGTAATCCCGATGATGAACTTATCCGGCCAGCGCTGGGACATGGGATTTGCCTCCTGCAGGGGATGACGGGTGGCTCCTTTCCGGGTTATGGCTGTTTTTGAAAGACCAGGAACACCGCGTTTTTATCACAACTGGCAAAGGTGTCGAACGGTACGGGCGGGGAAAGGGGGGAGCCGGTATCCAGGTCGTAAAGTTGGGCGGTGAACGCATTCACGCTGTCGAAAGGCTGGGATGAAATTTGTACCATGAACCCACTGCTCAGCCCGCCCACGTTGTTGAGGTTTGCCGTGCCCACCACACCGACGCCCTGGAAGAACTCGCCGTTGGGCATCTGCCCCAAGACGATGACGGCCATGCGCCCCGGCACCGGGTTGTTCTGGGGATCGACCACCACACCGGCCACCCCAAGCCAGTCGCAGGTCAGTTGGGGGTCCAGGTTCGCGGCCGGGAGGTACCGGGGCGAACCTTCCTGCAGGATGAACGGATAGACAGCCGGGGTTGCCGTCGGCGTTGGCGAAGGCGTGGGCGTGGGGGTTGGGAC
>JALXBY010000302.1 GCA_026991215.1 Anaerolineales bacterium | reverse complement strand
GGCCTGCAACCCGTGGGTGGGCAGGGGGAGCAGGGCCTGACGCAGGCACAGGGTGTACAGCCGGGCCGCGCGGTCCCGGTCCTCCCGGGGCAGACCCTTCCAGGCCCGCGCGATGAGGTCCTGGAGCGCGGTCTCCCAGTCCTCCGCGGGGGCCGCGCGGTGCAGGGCCTGCAGCAGGCTTTCCGCGTCGGTCAGGGGGTTGTCTACCGCGTAGCGGGCCAGTTCCCGGGGCGCGTGGTGGAGGAAGCAATCGTGGGCCCTGTGCAGGGCCTGGCGCAGGGCTTCCTCTCGGGCCGAAGCCTCAAGCCAGCGGTCCAGCAGGGCGCGCGCCGGGCCTTGCAGGTCTTCGGGCAAGCGATGGAGGAAGGGGTCCAGCATCAGGCGGAGCGCCCACGGAGCCGGCTGCATTCGGAACCTCCCTGCGGGGTTGGCGCGGCCTGCGGACCCTCGGCCATCCGTATTTTACAGTAGACGTCTGCCCGCTCGCTCTCCACCGACCACCGAAAGCCAACGACTGACCGCCGACTGCCGACCACCGACTGCGCTTCCTCACCCTGGCCAGGCCCCCAACATGGCCGCGAGGGTCACACCGGCCAGGTACAGGTTGGAGGTCATGAAGGCCCGGAAGGCCCGTTCCCGGGTGGGCTGGCGGCCCAGGCGAATCAGCGCGTAGGCCATCCAGAGGGAAAGGGCCAGCACCACGACCACGTAGATGGCCTGGAAGCGCATCCAGGGGGCCAGGGCCAGCGCGGCAAAGGTCATGGCCACCGCGTGCACCCAAATCCAAAACAGGGTGGTCCGCACCGAGGCCACCGCGGGGAGCATGGGGAAGCCGGCTTTACGATAGTCCTCCCGATACACCAAGGCCAAAGCCCAGAAGTGGACCGGGGTCCAGAGGAAGACCAGCGCGGCCAGAATCCAGGCCGGGGGGCTGCTCCAGTTGCCGACCGCGGCCGCGCCGCTCAGCACCGCGCAACTGCCGGCCGCGCCGCCGATGACGATGTTCACCACGCTCCGTCGCTTCAGCCCCAAGGTGTAGACCACCACGTAAATGAACGCGCCCGCGGCCACGAACACGCCCAGAGCCGGCCGGTACCAGAAGGCCAGCCCAACGCCCAGGGCCAGCGCGAACAGCCCGGACCACAAGGCTACCCATCCGGGCACCTGACCGCTGGGCAGGGGACGGCTTTGGGTGCGGCGCATCTGCCTGTCCAGGTCCTGCTCGATGTACTCGTTCAGGGCCGAGGCCCCGCCCGCGGCCAGCAGTCCGCTCACCAGCAGGACGAGCAAATCCCGGCCCAGGCCCTGCCAGCGCGCGGCGGCCAGCAGTGCACCGGCCAGGGCTTCCCACAAAAGCAGCATCACCACCCGCAGCTTGAACAGCCGCACGATGGTGTGCCACCAACTGACCTGACGAACCTCGGCAAAGGCGGAGGTCATGCTTCACCTCCAGTAGGGGCTGCGTGATGTGAAGCCAACGCCACCTGGGCCAGACGTATCCCGGCCAGAACCAGCAGCAGCGTGCGCAGGGGGACCGTCAACCACAAGCCCCACCAAAGGCCCCGGCTGAGGAGGATGGGCCACTCCAGCACGTGGGCCACGACCAGGCCGGGGGCCAGCACCCGCGCCTGGGGCCAGGGCAGGGCCAGTAGGAGCCAGGGCAGCACATAGAGCAGCCACTGGACGCTGTACCCTGGCGACCACAGGGCAAAGAGCACCCAGGTGAGGCCCACGAAGCCCGCGGTCCTGGCTTCGGAAGGGGCGGAGAAGCGCGCCCACGCGACCAGGCCCAGCGCGCCGAAGGCCACCAGGGTCGCCCACGGGGGCACGCGGGCCGGCTTCCCCTGCTTTTGCAGCGCGGCCTGGGGGTCGAAGCGTTCCCGCAAAGGCCCGAACAGCCCGGTGCGCAGGTTGCCGTCCATCAAAGCCCACACGGTTTCCCAGGAGCCTTTCTGGGTCTGGCTCAGTAGCGAAGCCCGGGCCATGGTGGGGGAAAGGCGAAAGGCCGCGGCCCACGGCAACACCAGGAGGGCCAGGGCAATCCCCGTGCTCCGCCAGGCCCGCTGCGGGGCCACGCGCCACCACGCGGGCAAAAGGAGCAGGGGGAACCACTTGAGGAGCGTGCCCACCGCGACCCACAGGCCGGCCAGCCCGTCCCGACCCTGGCGCCAGGCGTGCCAGGCGGCCAGCCAGAAGAAGAGGGGGAGGGGGTCGAAGTAGGCCCAGGTGTAGAACAGCGGTTCGGTCAGGGCCACGAAGAGCAAAATCCGGCGGTTCCGTTCGGGCTGCGGCCAGAGCGCGTCCAGGGCCTCCCACAGCAGCACGGCGGCCCCGGCCTGGGCTGCGCTGAAGAGCAGGGCCGCGGCGTACACGAAGGCCACCCGGTTCCCCTGCACCATGCGGTAGAGCAGTTCGGCCAGCCAGGGCCACAGCGGGGGGTATTCCACCCAGTAATCCCGCAGGGGCCAGCCGGGCAGGGCGGCCACGTTGTAGTAGTGCAACAGGTCGCCGTAGGCCAGTACGCCCTCCCAGGGCAGGGTAAAGAGCAAAAGCAGGCGCACCAGCAGGAACGCTGCAAACACCTGGCCTCTCATGGCCTCCTGGACCTTGGTGGGGTTTGGTAAGCATACCATAAGGCGCGTTGCGCGGACGCACGCCGCAGTGCGCGGTTTTGGGGAATTGAGCGAGGTGGGGGAGGGCATGGCCTTTCCCTATCCGATGGCACCGTCTCCGCGGATGGCCCGCTGCGGTGGGTGTTGTGGCATAATGTTTCACGTTGCCGCAGGTCCGAAGAACCTACCCGAATCCCTGGTCCGTACCATGATGCGTTGGGTGTTCATTGCCGGTTTGGTGTTTGGGGCCTTGCTTGGCCCCCAGCGCGTGGCCCGTGCCTACGGGCTGGCGGAGGAAGCCGTGCCGCCGGAAGTGTGCGCCTGGGTGCGCCGGTTGCGGCAGACCAGTCACCGGTACCTGGCTTCCACGCCCCAGGCCGCGACGCAAATCGCGCGCACCCTCATCCCGGCCCGGTATCCCGATGCCTCTTCGGTGTGCGGCCCCCTGGCCGCGTCCCTCCTGGCCGATATGGACCTGCTCCCGGAACGCCTGATCCCCGAATTCTGGCTCATCAACCCCCGGACCGACAAAGGCCTGCTGGCCCAGGCCTTCCCTGAGGCCCTGTACGTGCGGTACGATTTCAGTACCCCCGTGGGGCTTTTCGACTTTTCCCGGTTCCCCCTGGTGCCCGGTGACGTGGTCTACCTCTACTCTGGCCGGCGGTACCGGGGCTTCGAGCACATCCTGGTGGTGACCTGGGTCACGCCCGCGGGTCGGGTCTACGGCCTGAGCAACGTCTACGATCCCAAGACCCAGGGCTATGTCATTCGGGAAATCCTGCTGTACGACCTCCGGGACCCCAGGCAGGGCTACTTCCGCTGGTGGAACGACCCCCGCAAGAAGCGGCAGGTGGGCGGTTCCACGGGCACCGCGGGGTTCACCGTATGGCGTCAGAAGGCTCTGCTTCCTTACGTGGAGGCGTTGGCGCGAGGGGCCTGCGCCTACCCTGGGTTGGACCCGGCCCTGGGTGCATGGCCCGGCCCCAAAGGAGCATGGATGCGATGAAACTTCGGTTCTGGCTTTTGGCATGGGTTTTGGGGATGGTCGTGGCTTTCGGCCCCCCGCGTGCGCGGCCGCTCCCCGTGTACGCGGGGGACGCGGTGCAGGAGCCAAACGCCCTGCAGGTGCGTGTGCTCCGGGTCGATGATGGGGCTTTCCCCGTGCTCGAGGTCCGGGTGTGGGTGTGGGACAACCAAAACCGCCAGGTGCCGGACCTGCGGGTGCAGGACTTCACCCTGCAGGAGGACGGC
>JALXBY010000301.1 GCA_026991215.1 Anaerolineales bacterium | reverse complement strand
CTCCATTTCCAGCACGTCGTCGGGCAGGCTCAGAAGACCGTCCCGGCCCCCGATGACGGTGTAATCCCCATACTGCTCGCGGAGTTCTTGCAAGCGGGCGCGCCACGCCTTGAAATCGGCCCAGGCCAGGAAGGGGGGTTCCCGCAGCACCACCGTATCCCCCACGAACAGCGCCCGCGCGTGGGGCACCTCCAGCCACACCGCGCCGGGATGGTGGCCAGGCTTGTGGTGCAGGATGACCGGCGTATCCCCCAGGTAGAGCACCATGTGTTCGGTGAAGGTCACGGGGCTTTTGGGGAGCACCCACTGCGGGCGGGTGGGACACAGTTCCCAGGCCTGGCCCCGGAACGCGTTGTTGAGCAACTCCCGCTCGTGTTCCCGAAGCCACTGGTAGCCGTCTTCGTGCATGACCTGGACCCCGCCCAGAATCGAGGCCCCAAGCCAGCGGTCGGGGTGGGCGTCCAAAAACACCAGCACCCGGTCGGGAACGCTGCCGTTCATGGCCCGCACCGTGTGCTGCCAGGACTGCGCGGCGTCGGCGCAGGGTGGAGCATCCACCAACACCATGCCCCGCGCCAGCACCACCAGCCCCAAGGTAGGGCCGGGATAGCGGGTTTCGATGTACACGCGAGGAGCCACTTCCACCATGACCTGCCTCCCCGTACTTTTGCGTCTGCAAGGTCAACGTGCGGCGCATTAGCGTGGCGCCTTGGGCAGGCCCCGTTGCTCCAGAATGCGGGCCAGTTCCCGCTGGAAGAGCGCGGTGCGCTCATCCCGCAATAGGGGCAGCCGGGCCCGCACCCGGTGCAGGGCCCGCAGGTCGATTTCCTGCACCACCATTGCGGCCTGGTGATAGGGGGCCTGGGCCAGTTGTTCCCCATTCGGCCCATAGACCGCGGACCCGCCCCAGAAGTGGATGCCATCCTCGAAACCCACCCGGTTGGCGAACGCGGTGAACACAGTGAACAGCCCGGCATAGGCCTGGACCACAGCCTCGACCCAGCGGGCCACGCCGAGTTTGGCCCCGGCCGGCACGATGCCCCGCCCTGGCGAAGCCATGGGGAAGAGCATGACGTCCGCGCCGTCCAGCCAGAGCAGGTAGGGCGGGGAGATGTGCCAGAAGTCTTCGCAAATCAACAGGCCGAAGCGGCCAAAACGGGTATCGAACGCGGCGATGCGGTCGCCCCAGGCGAAGAAACGGCCCTCGTCGAACATGCCGTAGGTGGGCAGGTAGACCTTACGGTGGATGTGCACCACTTCGCCCTGGCTCAGGTAGGCGGCACTGTTGAAGAAGCGGGAACGCCGGTCCTCCTCCACGAAGCCCACCACCAGGTCCACCCGTTTGCTGGCCTCAAGCAGGGGACCGAAGGCCGGGTCGTCCGGCCTGGGCTTGCGGGCCACCACGGGCACCAGGTCCTGCACCATGTACCCGGTCAGGGAGAGTTCGGGGAACACGACCAGGTCCGCGCCCTGCTCCCGCGCCCGGCGAATCCATTCCATATGGCGTTCCAGGTTGACCTGCACGTCGCCCAGCCGGGTCTGAAACTGCACCAGGGCCAGGGCAAAGGGCATGATGAGTGCCTCCCTTGGGACGTTGCAGAAAGTGTACCGCAAAACGCCCGCGGGCCGCTGGGGGCAGGCGTCTCAGAGGATGTTTGAAAACCCGAAGGGTTTTCAATAACTGGTACGTTACAACAAAAAGTCGCCACCAGACGAAAGATCAAACCGCATCTGCGGGCGTATTTTGCGAAATTCTTTCTTGTTTGAGAAGGTGCTTCGCACCTTCTCAAACACCCTCTCAAAGACAAACCAACGGCGTATTCTGAATAAAGAGGTATCCGTGCAAAGGACACCGGGGATTGCCCCATCCCCCCAACTACCGTACAATAAAGCCCGTCCCTTGTCGGGCGAAATACGGCGCCAATGGCGGAAAACGCACGGGGCTGCACCCCACCGCAAGGACCGGTGGGGCGAGTTTTTGTAGTCTATATCGGGAGGTGCATCATGGGCCGGAAGCGTTACACGGGTTCCCAGCAGACGCCGGTCTTCCACCTGACCCGTGAGGGCTATGAGAAACTCCGCAAGGAACTGGAGTACCTCAAGACGGAAAAGCGGGCGGAACTGGCCCGCCGCCTGCGCGCGGCCATCCAGATGGGCGACCTCTCGGAAAACGCGGACTACATCGCCACCAAAGAGGAGCAGGGCTTCGTGGAAGGCCGCATCCAGGAACTGGAGACCATCCTCCGCCATGCCGTCATTATCGACGACCACCAGGAAGCCAAGGACACGGTCGATATCGGCGCCTGGGTTACGATTCAGGAGGAAGGCTTCCCGCCGGAGACCTATCGCATCGTTGGCCCCACGGAAGCCGACCCCCACAACGGGAAGATTTCCTACGAATCCCCCATGGGGAAGGCCTTGCTGGGCAAGCGGGCCGGGGAAACGGTCACCGTGGATGCTCCCGACGGTCCGGTGCGCATCCGCATCCTGGAAGTGCGCTATCAGGCCTGACCTTGCATTGCCCGGTGTTGACGCAGGGACGCGTCAAACCATGGTTTTCCGAAGGAGAACCCAATGGCACGCGAAGCCACCCCCAAAACCCTGTGGGACGCGCTGCGCGCCATTCCCGACCCCCGCGGTCGCCGGGGGCAACGCTACCGCCTGCCCACGCTCCTGGGCCTGCTGTTCGTCGCGGCCCTGGCCGGGGAAACCACGCTGCGGGGCATGGTCCAGTGGATTCACGCCCGGATACGGGACTGGATGGCCCGTTACCCCGAACCGCTGGATTTGTGGAGCATCCCCAGTTACAACGCCTTTTACTATGCACTGCGTCGCCTGGGACCGGTTCCCATCGCCCAGGCCCTGGAAGCCTGGTTTCGCACCCTGAACCTGCCAGCCAACCTCCTGGAACAGGAACCGCCAGAGGGCCGGGACAGGGCGCAACAGGCGGTCGCCGTGTTGGTGAAAGGCGCGAGGACCCTCCAGGAACTGGGCTGGGTATCGGAGGATGAGGTCGCGAACCCGTCATTGGTGGAAATCCTCTGGCGGCAGCCCGGCGAAGGCGGGGCCGGAACGGAAAGCCGGCAATCACACCCTTGAGCAGGCCTTTGGGGAAGCGCGCGGCCTTGGCCCCCTGAATTTCACCCAACCGGAAGCCGAACCAAAACGAGGCCCCCGGCATGTCGCGTCGGGGGCCTCGTCTCGCGGAGGGCACGCAATCCACACATGGCCCTTTAGGGAGAGACGGCCAGGCCAATGGCCTGCAGCATCTCCTCGTTCGTGGCGAACTTGAAGAAGGGCAGGCCCCGCTTTTCCGCCTCCAGCCGTTCCACTTCTTCCAAGCGGGCCACGTCCTCTTTGGTGACGATGGGCTTGGTCACCTGGGACCGGATGCGTTCCAGCAGGGCGTCCACATCGACGGCAACGGGTTCCAGGGTCTGCAGGTACTGCCATACGGCTTCGGCCGCGTTCTCGCCATCCTTGCGCGCGGTGCCCACCAAACCGGTGCTGGGCTGCCGCGCCCATCCAGCCACGAAAATCCCCTCGATGGGCTGGCCCTTCTCGGGGTCATAAGCCTCGTACGAAGTGCCATCCACGGGGAAGCGGGGGTTGGGGTTCGTGGCATACGCGTTCCATTCCACGGGCAGGCCGAAGTTGGGGTCCACCACGTCGCCGATGGAGAAGATGACGGTATCCACGTCCAGCACATAGGTGGTGCCCAACCCGCGCGGCTTGGTCCGACCGTTGACCAGCACGAGTTCCGCGTCCTCCAGTTCCAGGCCCTGGACGCGGGTTTCGCCCAGGATGCGCTTGGGCATGGAGAGGAAGCGGAAGCGGAACACCGTGGGGGACCCGGTTTCCTTGCCTTCTTCCACCATGGCC
>JALXBY010000300.1 GCA_026991215.1 Anaerolineales bacterium | reverse complement strand
CCTTTACCCCGCCGCCGCCCCTGCCGCAGCCGACCTTTCTGCCGCCGGCCCCGGCCTTCGAGGAACGCTTCCCCGTGGCCCTGTTCCTCTTCACCCTGTTCGTGTTCGGCGGCCTGGGCCTGATTTTCTCCTTCCTGCAGGAGCGTTGACCGTGGCCGTTGCATGGTACTTTGCCCTGTTGCTCGCGCTGGCCGGCGCGCTGCTGGTCGATTACCTGGCCGACCGCCTGTTCATGGAAAAGCCCCAATGGGGCCCCTTCTGCCCCCGCTGCGGCGCGCAACTGCGTTGGGGGGAATACGCCCTGGGCCTGCGCCCCTGCCCCCGTTGCGGTTGGCGCTGGCGGCCCTGGGCCGTAGTGCTGGGGATGCTGCTGGCCACCTGGCTTCTGGCCCTGCAGCCCCCGCGCATCGGCTTCTACCCGGCCTGGGCCTTTTTGGTCTACAGCGCCCTCAACACGGTGCTGGACCTGGAACATCGGGTGCTTTCCCCACCGGTGGAGATGGTGGCCGCGGGGCTGGCCCTGGCCTTTGGCGTGCTCCGGCGGGGCTGGCCCGCGACCGTGCTGGGCCTTGCCGTGGGGGTGGCCGTAATGGGCAGCATGTACCTGCTGGGTCGCGCCCTGGCCCCCCGCTTCGCGCAACAGGGGCTGGCCCATCCTGAGGAACCCATCCTGGGCTTGGGGGACGTGCTCCTGGCCGCGGTGCTGGGCGCGTTCCTGGGCTGGCCAGGGGTGCTGGGGGCCTTGGTCCTGGGCGCGGTGGCCGGCGGCCTGTGGGCCCTGGGCTGGGTGCTGTGGGCCTGGCTCCGCACCCGGACGTGGCCCCGGCAGGCCTACATGCCTTACGCGCCCTTCCTCCTTTTGGGTGCGTGGGCCGTGTTGTTGATGGCGCGGTGAATGGGCGAATGGGCGAATGAGCGAATTTGCGGATTTGCGAACGGGCGAGGGAGGCGGGGCGGGAGCGTGGTGGAAAACGTTCCCAAACTGGGGAAAAGATGATATGCTTCTGAGGGTCCCGGAAGATGGGCTTCCGGGCGTGTACGTGGCGGGCCGGGGTTCACCGTTTTCCCAACAAGGAGCCTGAACGGCATGCGGCCAAGCGCGGAGTTCATCTTTCGCATCCTGGGCGGCTTCATCCTGGCGGGCCTGGGGTTGCAACTGGGTCTGTACCTGGACGCCCGCTACGGGGCCTACACCGAGGCCCCTTTTCGGGTAATCATGCCCCTTTTGGGGATGCTGATGGGGTTGGTGCTCACCCCCTACGTGACCACGCGACCGGCCGCGGCCCTGCGGCGCAAGATTGCCGCCCTGCCCGCGCCCAGCCTGTTCAGCGCCCTGGCCGGACTGGTGTTCGGGTTGTTCGCCAGCGCGCTGCTCAGCATCCCCCTGTGGCTGATTCCCCTGGTCTGGCTGCGCACCCTGCTGGCCATGGTCTTCACCGGGTTGATGACCTACGCCAGCATCATGATTGCCCTGACCCGGCAGGAAGAGGTCTGGAACCTGCTCCTCAACCGGAACCCCACGCCCTCGGCCAAGTACGACGTGGTGGATTCCAGTATGCTAATCGACGGCCGGCTGCCGGGCCTGTTGCGGCTGGGCGTGCTGGAGCGCACCCTGTTGATTCCCCGCTTCGTACTGGAAGAACTCCAGGCCATTGCCGACGACCGGGAAGGCATGCGCCGACGCCGCGGACGCCTGGGTCTGGAGCACGTCCGCCAGTTGCGGGAACTGTTCCCCACCCAGGTGCTGCTTTCCGAAGTCGATGTGCCGGACACGGACCAGGTGGACATGAAACTGGTCCTCCTGGCCCGGCAGCTGGGTGCCCGCCTGTTGACCGTGGACTACAACCTGGCGCAACTGGCCAAGGTCTATGGGGTACAGGTGCTGAACCTGCGGGAACTCCAGCAGATTTTGCAAATTCCCGTGCGCCTTGGGGACACCCTGCACATCGTCATCGAAGAGCGGGGACGCAACCCCCGCCAGGGTGTGGGCTTTCTCGACGATGGCACCATGGTCGTGGTCGAGGACGGCGAGCCGTACCTGGGCCAGGAGGTCGAGGTCACCGTGACCAAGGTCCTGCCTACCCAGGGCGGTCGCATCATCTTCGCCCAACTCAAGGGCAACCGGGGAGGGAAGCGTCATGGCCCTTCAGGTGTATAACACGCTGACCCGTAAGAAGGAACTCTTCGAACCCCGCGAGCCGGGCATCGTCCGCATGTACGTCTGCGGCCCCACGGTGTACGACAAGGCCCACCTGGGCCATGCCATGTCCGTGGTGGTGTATGACGTCATCCGTCGCTATCTGGAATACCGGGGGTACACCGTCCGCCACGTGATGAACTACACCGACGTGGACGACAAAATCATCCGGCGGGCGCGGGAACTGGGCGTTTCCCCCATGGACCTGGCCGAACATTACATCCAGGAATTCGAGCGCCACATGCGGGAACTGGGCCTGATGCAGCCCCACGTCAAGCCCAGGGTGTCCCAGGAAATCCCCTGGATCATCCGGGTGGTGGAAGGGCTGATCGAAAAAGGCCACGCCTACGTGCTGGAAAACGGCGACGTCTACTTCCACGTGCCCAGCAAGCCCGACTACGGCAAACTCTCAGGCCGTTCCCTGGACGAACTCGTGGAAGGCTACCGCATCGAACCCGACCCCCGCAAGAAGCACCCCGCGGACTTCGCCCTGTGGAAGGCGGCCAAACCTGGGGAGCCTTCCTGGGACGCGCCCTGGGGACCGGGCCGACCGGGCTGGCACATCGAGTGCTCGGCCATGAACCTGCACCACTTGGGGGAACAACTGGACATCCACGGCGGCGGCCAGGACCTGATTTTCCCCCACCACGAGAACGAAATCGCCCAGAGCGAAAGTTACACCGGCCGCGCACCCTTCGTGCGCTACTGGCTGCACAACGGCCTGCTCATGGTGGGGGAAAGCAAGATGGCCAAGTCCGAAAAGAACTTCGTGACCATCGACGACTTCCTCAAGGAACACGAGGCCGACGTGTTCCGCATGATGGTGCTGCAGAGCCACTACCGCCGGCCCCTGGCCTTCAGCGACGCCACGGTGCAGCAGGCCGAAGCCGCGCTGGCCCGCCTGCGGGGGGGGATGAAGCCGGCCAACCCCCAGGCCCCAGGGCTGGATGCCGGTCCGGCCGCGGAACTGCAGCACCAGGCCCAGGAAGCCCGCCAGGCCTTCATCGCGGCCATGGACGACGACTTCAACACCCCCGAAGCCCTGGCCGCGCTGTTCACGTTGGTGCGGCACATCAACAAGGCCCGGGAAGCCGGCGCGACGGACGCCCAACTCCAACCGGCCCAGGAGGTGCTGCTGGAACTGGGCGGCGTTTTGGGCCTGGACCTGCTCCCCAAGACCGGGGCCGTGGACGTCCAGCCCTTCATCCAGTTGCTTTTGGAGGTGCGGGAGGAACTGCGCAAACAGCGGCTCTGGCCCCTGGCCGACCGTATCCGGGACCGGCTGGCCGAGTTGGGTGTGCGGGTGGAAGACACGCCCGCGGGGCCGCGGTGGTATTTGGGGTGAATAGTCGTCGTTCGTCGATGGTCGTTGGTCGATCGTCGATGGTCGATGGTCAATGGTCGATCGTCGTTCGTCGGTGGTCGATGGTTGGTGGGATGGGGGTGGGACCGTGTACGAGGTGTTTACCGAAGCGTGGGCGAAGGCCTG
Organism: Anaerolineales bacterium; assembly: GCA_026991215.1. Lineage (GTDB taxonomy): Bacteria > Chloroflexota > Anaerolineae > Anaerolineales > DRMV01 > S139-71. The sequence goes on along the minus strand of JALXBY010000300.1, from coordinate 9,034 downwards.
GTGTCAGGCCCTGAACGGGGACGCACAATATGCCAATGCCGCGCGGCAGTGGGAGGGCGCGCTGCTCCTCAAGATGACGCCCGACCCGGCCTACGGCATCGAGACGCCGCGGGCCGTCTGGGCTGACCTGTGGCATGGTCGCTGCCGGGAGGCACGGGTGGCAAGGGAGGGAGATGAGGCGGGGGCGGATTACGTGCTGGAGGGGCCGGCGGCCGTGTGGTACGACCTGTTGACCGGTCGGAGCAACCCGTTGGCCGCCATCCTGCGGGGGCAGTTGCGGCTGACCAAAGGGAACCTGATGCGGCTCCTGCCGTTCACCCGGGCGGCGCGGCTTTTGGTCGAGCACGCGGTGGCCATCGGCACCCGCTTCCCCAAATCGCCCGACCCGAACCCGTAACCAGCCCTCGTCCCATCCTCCTCACGGGGCGTTGCCGCCCGTTACTCCAACAGCCGGAACTTGAGCAGGCAGCGGTGCTGCTTGGGGTCCACGTCGAACTGGGTGATGCTGGTCGCGCCGCCGGTCTGCTTGCGCAGCGCGGCCATGGCGATGTTGAGGAACGGGCACATGAAGGGCTTGATGCCCTGTTCCACCAGCCGGGCCTCCACTTCCATCAGCACGCAGCCCTGAACCTGAAGGCCGACGCTGCTGTCCTCTTTGGTGATGTCGAAGGCCTCGGCAATCCCCATGTCGGTGACGAAACGTTCGCCTACTTCCTTCATGAGTTCTGCGGGGGTCTTGCCCTCCACGGTGAGGCCCTTTTCTTCCATGAAACGCAGCATTTCCACGCCCACCGTGTTGGTCATGGCCAGGGAGGCCTCGGCCAGCATGTCCCAGACGCCCTTTTCCAGGCCGTAGATGATGAGCATCACCAGTTGGTCCCACATTTTGCGTTGCTCCTCTGTCATGGTGTCTAACGGTACCATCATCTTACCTCCTCTACCTGGATTTTGACGTTAAACCAGGTTAAAGGAAGGGGAAGAAAACTATTGGAGGGGCCGCAGCAGTTCGGCCAGTTGCGCGGTCGCGGTGCGGGCCTCGGCGAAGGCCATACCCAGATTGGCCTCGCTGGGCAGCAGCCCCACGAAGATGGTCTGCGGCGTGATGCTGCGCACCAGGATGTAGCCGTTGGAGCCCTGAATCAGGGTCTGCCGGAATTCGCCTTCGTGCAATTGCTGGATGCTGCGCTTGCTCAGCCCGTAGATGGCGGCCGTGACCGCGGCGACCAGTTGCTCGTCGATGCCCCGGACGGGGATGTGGGCGCTGTAAATCAGGCCGTCGATGCCCACGACCGCCGCGCCCAGGATGTCGGACGATTCGGCAATCAGGTTCTCCAGCACCTCGGTGATGCGTTCGCGGAGTTTCTTTGGGCGTTCCATCGCGGTTTCCTCCTCCGAAGGGGTTACACCTTCGTCTAAGGTTTTGAGCGTTTCAAGGAGCAGGGTGTTCCACGGCTGTTGAATGGTGACTTCCGGCGGGGCCTCGCCTTCCACCAGGCGGAAGCGGCCCTCTTTCTGGGCCAGGAGTTCGGCCAGGGCTTGCGCATCCCGGGCCTTGGGGCCTTGAATGTGCACGACCCGGCCCTGGTCCACGAAGAGGCGGTACGTGCCGGCCGGGGTTTCGACATAGATGGCCACGGGGCCCGAACGCTCCCGGGCCAGGTCCACCAGGTGGGTGAGGTCCATATCGCGCAGTGAACCTTCGAAGGCCATGGTTTCTCTCTCCGGCGAGAAATTTATCTCTATCCAATATAACTTTTTGCAACAGCCATAAGGAAACGGGTGCTTTCGCACCCGTTCGGTGGCTACCTGCCGCCGTGTAAGGCCCGGATGGCCCGGTTCATGGCCCGTCTGTAGGCCCGCTTGGGCGGCACCAGGGCCGTGAGGATGAGGGGTGTGTCTTCCAGGTACAGCATCCGGGTGACCACCCGGACCCCCTGCTGCGTGCGGACGATGACCTCGTCCAGGTCGAACTCGCCCATGTAGTTTTCCATCTGTTTGCCGATGCGCAGCAGGGGCGGTGTGAAGGCCGCGAGGATGTCCACCAACTCCCGGGAAGGCAGGGGTTGGGAGACATCCCAGGCGGCGGCAAAAGGCAGACCCTGGAAATCGGTCAGGACAGCGGCCAGGAAGCGGCCCTCGTTGACGAGGGTGCGGAGGATGTTGTGCCAGCGTTGGCTGCGGTACGTGTTGGGCGTAGACATACGTCCTTACCTTTGCAGGATGCGTTTGAGGATGAGGGCGAAGGTCTCCCGCACGCCCACGTTATGCTTGGCCTGGGCTTCCACGATGGGGACCTCCTCCCCTTTGGGGTGCCGCAGGAGTTGCTGGAACTGGGCGACGGGGGTTGGGTTGGGCACGTCCCGCTTGTTGAGTTGCAGGACCACGGGGACGTCCTGGATGCGGAGTTTGTACATTTGCTGCCACATCTGTTGCCACATGGCGTGGTTTTCCCGCAAGCGGTGGGGGGCGCTATCTGCGACGAAGACCACGCCATCGGCCCCCCGCAGCACCAGTTCCCGGACCCGCTGGTACCGGGGCTGGCCGGGTACAGTATACAGGCTCACCCGCGGTTGCAGGCCGCCAATGCGCCCCAGGTTGACCTCCAAAAGGTCGAAGAACAGGGTGCGGTCCCCTTCGGTATCCAGGGAGACCAGATCGCTGCGGTGCTGGGGCGCGATGTTCTCCTGCAACCGGCGCAGGTTGGTGGTTTTGCCAGAAAGGGGCGGCCCGTAGTATACGACCTTGATGTGCAGTTCGCGGCGGTCCCAGATGACACGCATGATTGCCTATTCCCCCCGCTGCCACAAGGTGTGGAAAAGGTCGTTTTCCAGTTTGTCCTCGGAGGAGAAGACCTCTTCCTTGACCTGGTTCAGGGCCTGCTGGACCTGGTCCTCCGGCTGATGGAGGATGGCGCGCCAGTCGGCCTCCTTGGCCAGCCGCTTGAGCAGGAGCCGGGCCATGCCCAGGCGAGTCTTATCGGAAAACACCAACAAGAACACCAAGGGAGGTTTGGAGAGGAGCAGGATTTCGCCCTGGGGCACTTCCAGCATGAGCATCTGCTCGTCCGCGGCCTGGGGGAGGCGGAAGGAAGTCATGATGATTTCCTGCAGCGCGCTCAGGCCCGCGGCGCTCAACGCGGCCAGCAGACTGATGGTGTGCGGCTCTTCGGTGCCTGTGTAAATCAGCGCCCGACCGGATTCATCGGCAATCAAAACCACCGAAGCACCGGTTTCATACCGGACTTCTTGAAGACATTTTTTGATGTGGCTAAATTTTTCTTCTGACATTGCACGTCTCCTTAGAAAAGATGCCCCTTTATCCTAATTCCAAATGTACTGGGCGTCAACATCAGTCTTATAGCAATTCGTTTTTTTTTTTTTGATTATTCGCCTCTTGAGACTATTGCACAGGCAACCTCCCCTGGGGGTTTTTCAGGCGGCAAAACCATTCTATTCTACCTGGAACCCTGCCGGTAGAAGCACGGATTGTGTAGGAAAAACATTAACGGCCGCAAGTAGCCAAAGGCAACGGAAAGTCGGCTCCAAGCAAGTGATTTTCATGTTCTGATACATGCTCACCCCGGGGCACGGAAAACACAGCGCATCCATGTAGAACAACGGCTTTATGCCTCCACGGAATCCCCCGGCCCCCTGATTCAGCAACTTTTACATGCACCCCCAAACGTGTAAACTTGACGTCAACCACGTACGCGAACGTCTGTTTCCCATGGCCCGCCCGCGCAAATCCAGGAAGCCCAAGAAGCCTAAAGCCCGCAAGCCGCCCCGGCGTAAGGCGGGCAAGCCCAGGCCGGAGCAGCCCCCGCGCTTCACCCGCTGGGTGAACAGGCTTCGGGAGATGAGGCAGCGGTTCCGGCCGCGGCTTCAGGGCCGGATGCACGTTGTCCTGGCCTTAGGCCTGGTGCTGGTGGCCCTTGCGCCCTGGCTGGCCCTGGCCGTGCCCCGGCTCCGGCCCTGGGCGTGGCGGGGGCTGGCCCTGTGGGGGCTGCCCGGTCTTGGGTGGAGCCTGGCCCTGCTCTGGGCCGCGGCTCGTTTGCTCTTTCCCAACCGGGTGCCCTGGAGCTGGCCCCGCTGGATGGGCCTTGCTCTGCTTCCCCTGTGGATGCAGGAAGCCCTGGCCCCCTGGCACCCCCTCCTGGGCGGCCGATGGGGGCAGGCCATGCACCAGTGGCTTCGGCAGGGCCTGGGCCCCTGGGGCGCGGCGGTGTGGCGGGTCCTCTTCTTCCTCCTGCTTTTGCGTTGGCTTTGGGAGCGGCCGCTGTGGGACGTGTTCTGGCTGCTGGCCCGCCGCGTGCGCGGCCTGCCCTGGTCCCGCTGGCGGGAACAGGGCCAGACATGGCTGCGTCGCGCGCGCAGCCGCTGGCAGGCCCGCCGGCCGCAACGTCAAACACCCGAAGCCGCCCCCCGCACCCGTGAAAAGCGCCTGCCGCCTGTGCAGGCCCCGGCGCCGCCCCCCGCGGTCAAGCCGGGGAGCCGGGCCTGGCAACTTCCCGACCCCAAAGCCATCCTCCAGGAAGGCGAGGCCGCAGCCCAGGACCAGGCCTGGGCCGAAGAACAGGCCCGCAAAATCGAGGAAACCCTGGCCCATTTCGGCATCCCGGCCCGGGTGGTGGCCATCGAGCAGGGGCCGACGGTTACCCGCTTCGGCATCGAGCCAGGGTATCTGGAGACCCGCAAGGGCCGGGTACGGGTGCGGGTGGCCAAAATCGTGGCCCTGGCCGACGACCTGGCCCTGGCCCTGGCCGCCAAACGGTTGCGGGTCCAGGCCCCGGTGCCCGGTCGGCCTTACCTGGGCATCGAAGTCCCCAACGAATCCCCCCGCATGGTGCCCCTGCTGCGGGTGTTGCGCTCCCCTGCGTTCGCCCGGCTGCGCAGCGCGCTGCCCCTGGCCCTGGGCGAGGACGTGGCCGGCCGTCCCGTGGTCGCAGCCCTGGAAACCATGCCCCATCTCCTGATTGCCGGGGCCACGGGCGCGGGCAAGTCCGTGTGCCTGCACGCGATGTTGGTCACCTGGCTCCTCTTCCGCACCCCGGAGGAACTGCGGCTGTTGCTCGTGGACCCCAAACGGGTGGAACTCACCGCGTACAACGGCATCCCCCACCTGCTCACCCCGGTGGTGACCGACCTGGAAAAGGCCCAGGGCGCGCTGCAGTGGGCCATCGAGGAGATGGAACGACGTTACAAGACCCTGGCCCAGGCTGGCGTGCGTTCCATCGCGGAATACAACCAGACCGCAGCCGCGCGCGGAGCGCAACCCCTGCCTTACATCGTGGTGGTCATCGACGAACTGGCTGACCTGATGATGCTGGCCCCCCAGCGGACCGAGCAGGCCCTCATCCGCCTGGCCCAGCTGGCCCGGGCCACGGGAATTCACCTGGTCGTGGCCACCCAGCGGCCTTCAGTGGACGTGGTCACTGGTTTGATTAAAGCCAACTTCCCGGCCCGCATCGCCTTTGCCGTAGCCTCCACCGTCGATAGTCGCGTGATTCTGGACCGACCCGGCGCGGAACGGCTCCTGGGCCGGGGCGATATGCTCTTCCTCCCGCCTGATGCGACCGAACCCATCCGGGTGCAGGGGTCCTTCGTCACGTCTGAGGAAGTGCAAAAGGTGGTGGCCCACTGGCACATGCAAGGGGGACCCCAATATGCGGCTTCCACCCCGCGGCCCAAAACCGTGCCCTTGAAAACCCTGGAAGCCGCCGCGCAACCCCGGGACCCCTTGCTGGAGCAGGCCGCGGCCATCGCCCGGGAAGCGGGCCGGGTTTCCATCACCCTGTTGCAACGCCGGCTGGGCATCGGCTACACCCGGGCCGCGCGCTTGTACGAACAACTGCGGGCCCGGGGGCTTCTGCCGTCTTCCCCCAACGCCCAGGATGCCTATAATGAGGCCGACGCCGAAGAAAAAGGAGAAACGGATTAGATGGAACTCCGGCCCTCTCGTTTGCGCTGGAAACCCCGCGGGCGCAGGACCTTTACCTGGGAGCAGGCGGTAAGTCTGGTCTTCCTGCTGGTGGCCGTGCTGTACCTGAACCAGTTCGTGCTGCCCAGCATCGAGGTCGCTTCCGCGCCGACGCCCACGCCCACCCCTGCGCCCGAAGCCTTGGTGCTGCAGGCCCGCAACCTGTTCCAGGAGGGCCGCATCGAAGCGGCCATTCAGACCTATCAGCGGGCCCTTCTCCTGGAGCCGGAACAGGCATCCTGGCACTGGGAACTGGGCCGGGTGCAGGCCCTGGTGGGCCAGTACGAAGCCGCGCTGACCAGCGTTTCCAACGCGTTGCTGCTCAACCCCGAATACCCGGAAGCCCTGGTCCTGCGGGGCTGGTTGCTGCACCAGCTGGACCGCACGGCCGAGGGGCTGGCCCACCTGCGCCGCGGGCTGGACCTGGACGCCCAGAGCGCCCTGGGCTGGGCCCTGTACGCGGAGGTCCTGGCCGACCAGGCTCTGTACACCGATGCCGGTTCGTCTTCCCGCAAGGCCCTGGCCCTGGACCCCGGCTTGCTGGAAAGCCGGCGGGCCCGGGGGTACGTCCTCTTCGTCACCGGCAACTACGACGAGGCCGTGCAGGAATTCAAGGCGGCCCTGGCCATCAACCCCTATATCCCTTCCCTCCACCTGTATCTGGGCCTGGTCTATCGGGCCCAGGGGAAGTACAAGGAGGCCATCTCCGCGTTCCTCGAGGCCAATGCCTTGAATCCCCAGGACCCCTTCCCGGATTACCTGATTTCCCGGACGTATGCGGGCAACGGGCAGTTCGGCGCGGCCCTGCAATACGCCCAGACCGCGGTGGAAGAAGCGCCTACGGACCCCCTCCTGCGGGGCAACCTGGGGGTGATGTTGTACAAGAACCAGAAGTACAAGGAAGCCGTGGAACAACTGGCCCTGATTGTAAAGGGCGGCACCTCGCCCGAGGGCTATACCTTTAAGAAACAGCCCCTGACCTACGGGCGGGTGGCCGAGTTCTACTACACCTATGGCCTGGCCCTGGTCCGCCTGGGCCGCTGTGACGAGGCCGTGCCCGTGTTTCGGGAAATCCTGGCCAAAGTGCCGGGGGACGAAATCGCGGTGTTCAACGCCCGCACAGGCCTGGAACGCTGCGGCGCCTTGGAGGGCGAGGCACCCGCGACCACTTCGGAAGGCGATTAGGGGGCGGCCTATACACTGTCCCGAAGATGGTACGTCGTGTTCCACAGCCGCAGCGCGACCTGCACCTGCGCGGGGTTGAAGCCCAAATGCCCGTTCTCGTCGTAGAACACCGCGCGCAATTCAAACGGCGCATGGTCGCGCTTGAGGGTGGCTGTGCGGGCAAAGCGGGCGCTTGCAGGCGGCAAAAGCTGTGTCGGATATGCGCCCTGCAGCGGCTGCATCGCATAACGCCCGGTATCCGGATTGCTCCCGCCCACGTACAAAAAGCCGCCCTGAACCGTCGTCCCACCGCTGCCTGGCGTATCTTTCTGGACGCTTTGGTCGTTTTTATCGTAAATATAGACCTTTTGAATCCGTGTGGGCGGATAGACCACCTGGACCGTCTTGGAACAGCTGGCCGTACCCCCTGCCTTGCCATCGGATATCTTGACCGTAATTTTGACGCTGCACTTGTTGGTGGAACTGAGCGAAGGCGTCTTGCCCGTCACGCTGCCCTGCGGCGTAGCATAAAGCGTGTTCCCCGAGCGGCTGACCGCAAGACAGTTGGGTTTGTCCACCTGAATCTGGGTGACGCGGACCGTATCGCCATCCGGGTCCGAGAGGCTCAGGCTGCCTGACCGCCGCGTCGGCTGCTTTGTGATCAGTTGCCCCGTGCTGGTATTGATGTATTTTTGCCCATCATAGGTGATGGTAGAAGGAAGATTGATGGAACAGGTAGGCGGACGGTTGCCACCTCCGCCACCACCCCCGCCAGCGCAAGGGCCCATAGGTTGGGCGCTGCAGTAAACATATCGTGTTTCTGGACACCGTTGATAACCACACACATATTCACGCTTCCATCCACACACTCTTTTCCACCTGCTACACGAACATCGTCTGTACCATCCACACTGCCATCTCCCCCAAATTCTTCGGCATCTATACTCCCACCAACAAGTGCGACGAACACATTCCCAATCACATTTCCACCTTATTCGAGTTCGACAACACCACTTTCTAGGGTAAACAGTATATGGAAACCAACCTCCTCCCCTACACTCACCAGGCAGTACACAACGTGTAGAATATACACAATCTCTGCCATCTCTGCGAGCTGCTACTGGAAAACCACAACAAAAGTAAGGTGGAGGCCAACAAGCATATACTGTATTAATTGATATCGTAAGAAGTAAGAAAAATATTGTTAAAAGCAGAAAGGTTATAAATCCTTTTTGTTCTCTAATCGAACGTATCATACAAAATCATTATACCAAACCTAAATTGTTTGCTCAAAAATTATTTTTCACGCTTTTGAGGAAAGAGGACGCCCTCAAATGGGCGATATATATTAACGTTCCAGTAATCATAGCTATTAATATCATCTGTTTTTATATCTCTATCTAAATGGCCTTCTCCCCATATAAGCGAAAATAATTTAACCTTTCGCCCACCTCCTACATAGTTTATTTTACATGCAAAATCTGACGCTGGTCTTAAAACTTCATCCGGCCCCATTGTTGTAAATAACCCGAGAGGATCTGGCCGCCCCACACCCATATAGGGAGCTTGCTCCCAAGCTTCTATATACTGAGAAAGAGTACGTGGAGGTACTCTAATTGGTACTAATTTATGATATATAAACGCGTCGTCGTCCAAAAATAAAGGACAGCTCGGACAACGTGCAATCCACACCTTTCGGCTACAATGGATCAAAACTCTTTTTAATTTACGACCTTCATCAGGGTTATTTTTGGTTACCCAAAAGATTAGCACCATTAGGCGATCTACTCGTGTAATGTGTGCAACTTCTTGCAAGCTCAAAGGCTCTACTCCTGCATTGCGATGATAATTTCCATCGGGGCTCCAGTCAAGAATTCTACTTATTTTGATATCC
>JALXBY010000299.1 GCA_026991215.1 Anaerolineales bacterium | reverse complement strand
CGCACCAATTCCACTACTTGCACGAGCCAATCCCGGATGGCCCGTCGGCGTCGAGCGTGCACGCGTACATGTCCACTTCCACAACGGGGGCAGCGTTGGTCTTCTTGCGAAAGTTGGGGCCTGGTCTGCAGGGGGCTCAAGCGCACCTGGTGCATCGCCTCATCCTCCCTGCGGGTGGGCTCCGCGCTTTTATTTTAAACCGCCGCACCCCTTTTTGAACGGTCACCGCAAGGGCATTGCGACTCTTGGTACCAAGAGTACCCATATCCTGACCGTTGACAAGCAAGTTCCAAAACAAAAAATGCCCGCAAGGGCATTGCGACCCATTCCCGTTCGGTCAACATGTACGGTGCCGGGCCAAGAGCAAGTTCCAAAACAAAAAATGCCCGCAAGGGCATTGCGACGGACTCGATATATTGCTGCAAATTGCGCCCTGCTCCCAGAAAAAGGGTTCCAAAACAAAAAATGCCCGCAAGGGCATTGCGACAGACAGGCCCGATGCCACTGTTCCAGGGTGTAGTCGCTCGTTCCAAAACAAAAATGCCCACAAGGGCATGGCTTTGAGAAAATTGAGCGATAAGGCGGTAAGGAAGTAGGGCGGGGTCTCCCGCCCATTCATTTTGCTTATCCGTCCAAAATACCCGTAAGGGCATGGCTTGGGAAAATTGAGCGGTAACGCGGTAAAGCAAGGGTTTTCCGCCCATCCGCTCATTCGCTCATCCGCTGATTCGCTACGTGCGATGGGCATTTGGCTCTGGTTTTTCGGGTTGGTCCTGACCCTGGCTCGACATATGGATGTGGTGCAGAAATTCCCGCGTCACCAGCTGTGATGGGCCGCTATACTGGGAAATACCATATCCGCAATGCGGAGGCGAGTCATGCAAACCCTGGAAGCGCAAATCGAAACGCTGGTTCGGCGGGCGATGAAAGTGGTTTCGCAGGAAGGCGAACCCAAATGGGTCATGGTGCCATGGGAGGACTGGCAAACCATTCTGGAACTTTTAGAAGATCTTGTCGACCTGGCCATCCTCCAGGAGATTGAAGAACACGGCGAGGATCGGGAAACCATCCCACTGGATGAGGCGTTGAAAATGCTTCGGGAGGAGGGCATAGATGTATGAGGTGTACATTCTTCCTCGCGTCTACAAAACCTGGAAACAACTTCCCAAGCCCCTCCTCCGCCGTCTCATAGAGCGCATTCAGACGTTAGCCTCCGCTCCTCGCCCGCCCGGCTCCAAGAAACTGCGCGGTCATGAAGACGTCTACCGCTTACGCGTTGGCGACTACCGCATCCTTTACCGGATTGACGACGAAGGCCGTAGGGTGATCATCCTCAATATAGGGCATCGTAAGGACGTTTACCGTTACCTCAAATAAAGGCTTTCAATTTCCATGGCTACAAAGCCCTCGGCGGCACCGACGTTCCACAACAAAAATGCCCGCAAGGGCATGGCTTGGAGGAAGTTGCGAATGGGCAAATTGGCGAATGGTCGATAAAGCGATAAGGTGATAAAGCGATAAGGCGATAAAGCGATAAGGCGATAAAGCGAATCAGTGGGTGGCCAAAGCGTTACCGCTTTATCGCTTTACCGCTTTTCCGCTCTGCAGCCCTTCGGCCAGATGCGAAAAACGGGCGGGGTGACAGGCAAACCCCGCCCGCTTTTTATGGCGCGCGCTGGCGTCCGTGTGAGGTCTATAGACAGGCGTTTTCAGATTCTAACGAAAAGCCCAAACACCATTGTTGTTCTCACGGAGGCACAGAGAACACAGAGGAGATTTTTTCCAACGGATGCTCTGTGCTCTCCGTGTCTCTGTGTGAACCCATGCCAGCATTGGAAAAAGCGCTGAAGCCTATGGCCCCTCGGTGGGCGTTGGCGTGGGCGTGGGTTCGGGCGTTCGGACCACGCCAATGGCCCGTTCCCAGGGGTACACCCGCTGGGGCCGGCCGAAGAAATAGGTCTCCAAAATCCGGCGGGCCACCGGTGCAGCCACGTCGCCACCAGAACCGCCGTGCTCCAGCAGCACGGCCAGGGCCACATCAGGCCGGTCGGGGTCCTGGGCATCGGTGAAGGCCACGAACCAGGCATGGGGCTCGCCCAGCGGGTTCTCCGCGGTACCCGTCTTCCCATACACGGGCACGGGGAAGTTGACGAACACGAAGTACGCGGTCCCCCGCGGGTCGTTGGCCACCAGGTACATGCCTTCCCGAATGGCCGCCAGGGTCTCCGGTCGCACCGGCAGTTCCCGCACCACCTGGGGTTCGAATTGCTGCAGTGGGGTGCCATCCGCCGCGTCCAGCCGTTCCACCAACTGGGGACGCAGCACCTTCCCCCCATTCCCCACCGCCGCGACCAAACGGGCCATCTGCAGGGGCGTCACCAAAATGCTCCCCTGGCCAATGGCCAGGTTCACGGCATCCAGCGGTTCCTTGGCCCCCGTCGGGATGTTGCCTTCCTCTTCCCCGATTTCGATGCCCGTGGGTTCACCCAGGCCAAAGGCGCGGGCCAGTTCCAGAATCTTGTTGTACTGGCCTTTCTGGTACAAGGCCAGGCCGATGTGCCAGAAGTAAGGGTTGCACGAGCGCATCAACCCTTCGATGAGGTTCAGGGGACCGCTGGGTGGCAGGTCGTACTTTAGGGTCCAGTCCGTCAGCGTGACGCCGGGGAGTTCCGTGAATTCGTACCCGCAGTCGTAGATGGTATCCGGGGCAAAGAGGCCGCTTTCCAGGGCCGCGGCCATGGTCACGATTTTGAAGGCCGAACCCGGCGGGTACAGGCCCCGGGTGGCCCGGTTGAGGAAGGGGTCGTTGAGGGTAGGGTCGTTGAGGCTTTGGAGTTCGTAGGCGCTGTTGAAGTTTTCGGGTTCGAACGCGTTGGGGTTGAAGCCCGGCCGGGAACACATGGCCAGCACCCGGCCGGTATCTCGCTCCAGCACCACCGCGGCCGCGGCGCCGAAGTCCTTGATGGCAAAGCACACCCAGTCCTGGAAGGTGACGTCCAGCGTTGAGGTCAGCGCGGCCGGGAGTTGGGGCTTGCTCTGGGCCAGCACCGCGCGCACCTGCTTGGGGTCCTGGGCATCGACCACGTACAGGGTGCCGCCACTGCGGCCCCGGAGGCTGTCCTCCCCCCAGGCCTCCAGCCCGGCCCGGCCCACCCGTGCGGCCGGGGAATACCCCTGCACCCGCCTGGCCTCCAGTTCGTCGGGTTGCAGGGGGCTGACGTACCCCACGGGGTGAAAGGTCAGGGAACCAAAGGGGTAGAAGCGGCCGTTGTAACTGCGAATCACCACACCGGCAAACCCCTGCAACCGCTGCACCACGTCCCCGGCCTGCTCGGCCGAAACCTCGCCGATGGGGATGTACCAGGGTACGAACTCCTGGTTCAACAGGTCGCTGAGTTCCCGCACCGAGCGACCGGTGGCCCGGGAAAGCAGCCGCAGCACCACCGGCACGTCCTCTTCGTTCATCTGGGAGGGAATCAGGCCCAGGGCATACACCTGGGCCTGGGTCGCGAGCAGCACACCCTGCCGGTCGAAGATGTCCCCTCGCAAGGGCATGAGGATGTCCATCCGCAGCCGGCCGCCGCCCCGCAGTTCGGGCAGGAACAGGCCTTCGTCCCACACGATGCGCCACATCCCTTCTTCCATGCGGAGTTCCATGGTGGGTTCCCGGGTCAGTTCGCCCACCACCGCGCTTTGCAGGGTGAGCTGGTAACGCACCTCGGCCCGGTCGGTGCCGGTGAACACGTTGAGGGGGGTGAACACGGCATCCTGCAGGGCTGCTTCGACCCAAAGGTGCCGCACGTACGCGGTGAAGTCCTCAGGCGAGACCGCGTCCCTGGAGGCCAGGGTCAGCAGGGCGTACATGGCCTCATACCGCCCGGCCTTCCAGG
>JALXBY010000298.1 GCA_026991215.1 Anaerolineales bacterium | reverse complement strand
AGCAACTCATGGGGGTTGTGGGGAGGCCGGAGGTGTACTCCTGCAGGGGCTCTATGGCCCAATCGCATGGTGACCTTCCGGCCTCCTCCCCCGTACCCCTACTTTATCACTCGTGCTTATAGGAGGTCTGGCGTGACCGCGGCTTCGGAACCCAAGATTCGCGTGTTGCTGGCCGACGACCACGCGGTGGTCCGGGCGGGGATTCGGGAACTGCTGGAACGGGACCCGCGCATCGAAGTGGTGGCCGAGGCCCAGGATGGGGAGGAGGCCTGGGCGAAAATCGGCCATGCCCAACCCGACATCGCGGTGCTGGACATCCGCATGCCCCGCATGAACGGCATCGAACTCACCCGCCGCATCCGCAAGCAGTACCCCAAAATCGGGGTCCTCATCCTCACGGCCTACGACGACGACCCCTACGTGGTGGCGGTCCTGCAGGCCGGGGCCAACGGGTACGTCCTCAAGACCGCATCCCCCCAGGAACTCATCCGGGCGGTGTACGACGTGTACGAAGGCCGTTCCGTCCTGGACCCTGGCGTGGCCCAGAAGTTGCTTACCCGGATGGCTTCGGAACAGCCCCTGCCCGCGCTGCCCAGCCTGACCCCGCGCGAGCGGGAAATCCTTACGCTGGTGGCCAAAGGGTACACGAACAAGGCCATCGCCGCCCAACTCCACATCAGCGACCGCACGGTCCAGGGGCACCTGGCCCACATCTATGAGAAACTCCAGGTCCAGAACCGGACCGAGGCGGTCATGAAGGCCCTTTCCCTGGGGTGGATTTCCCTGGACGAGTAACCCGATATGTCCCCCTGGCGCTGGAAAGGCCGTCGCAGTTTCTTGATGCAAATCGTGCTCAGCGTCGTCGTGCCCATTGGCCTGGTCCTGATTGCCTTCACCCTCATCGCCGCCAGCCTGCACCAACAGGCCATGCGGGACCTGGTCGCCCGGCGGGACCTGCGCACCGCGCGGTTGCTGGCCCGCCTGTGGGAGGCCCAATGGGGCAGCCGGGAGGCCGCCCTGAACAACGTCGTCCGCATGTTCGAACACGGCTTCCCCATGCCGCCCCATGCCCGGGAAGCCCGGCCTATGTCCGCGGCCCTGCTGACCACCATCTTCGACCGGGGTCTGTTCTGGGTGGCCCCTGACGGTCGGGCCTGGCAACTGACCGAAGGGGGCTGGACCGAGGTCAATCCGCCTTTCCCCCCGGAAACCCTGCAGACGCCCTGGCGTTGGGCCCGCCGGGGTCCAGACCATGACCCCTCCGTTTGGCTCCGGCAGCCCCTGGGCGATGGCTGGCTGCTGGGTGGTTTCTCCCTGGTTTCCCTGGGCACCTTTGGCGCCCTGGCCCTGGAGCCGCCCACGACCCTGGCCGTGGTGGATGCCCAGACCCAACCCCTGCTGGTCTACGTCGGTCCCTGGCCTGAAGGTTGGGAAAAGGGCCTCCGCCTTCAGGGGAAAGAGGGGACCTGGACCTCCCGCCTGACCAACGACGAGGAATACGTGATTGCCTACGTCCGGCTGCGGCCCACGGGTTGGTACCTGGTGTTGGGGGAACCCTGGGAGGCCACGACCAACCTGTGGCTGCGGGCTTCCGAGTGGATTCCCCTCTCCCTCATCCCGATTCTGCTGGTCAGCCTGGTGTTGCTGTGGCTGGGGAACCGCAACGTGGTGCGCCCGTTGCAGGACCTGGAACGCCGCGCCCATGCGGTGGCCTGGGGCCGGGCCGAGGCCCTGGCCGAGCCTGTGGGCGGCATCGAGGAAATCCGCCGGCTCCAGCGCACCCTGTACCACATGGCCCGCAGGCTGCAACAGGCCCATCAGAGCCTGCGGGGTTACTTGGCCGCGCTCACGGCCGGCCAGGAGGAAGAGCGCCGCCGCCTGGCCCGGGACCTGCACGACGAAACCCTGCAGGCCTTGATTGCATTGCAACAACGGATTCAACTGGCGGCCCAGGATGCCGAAGCCTTTCCCCAACTGCAGGCCCGCCTGCAGACCCTGCAGGACATGGTGGCCCAACTGGTACAGGACCTGCGCCGCTTAATCCGGGACCTGCGGCCTTTGTATCTGGAGGAGTTGGGCCTCATCCCCGCGCTGGAATCCCTGGCCCGGGAGACCACCCAGGCCCATCCCGAGTTGCGGGTGGAATTTTTGCTACAGGGGGAGCCGCGGAGGTTGAAGCCGGAGCAGGAACTGGCCCTGTACCGCATCACCCAGGAGGCCCTGAACAACGTGCTCCGGCACGCCCGGGCCACCCATGCGCAAATCATCCTGGCTTTTGAGCCCCGGCACGTGCTTTTGGAAATCCGGGACAATGGCCAGGGCTTCGTGGTGCCGGAAAGTCCGGCGGAACTCGCGGCCCAGGGTCACTACGGCCTTCTGGGGATGCAGGAACGGGCCGAACGCCTGGGCGCCCGCTTCCGGGTCCATTCCGAACCCGGCCAGGGCACGCTGATTTCCGTGCGGATGCCGTTGGGTCCGGAAGATGGGACGTCTGGTTAGTCAGGAGACAGGCTACTCCCCCTGCTCCCGAAAGACGGCCAGGGGAAGTGTGGGCAGATAGCGGCCCAGCCACAGGCCGCCGGGCACGGCCACGGCCCATTGCAAGCCCCGGGTGACCAGGGCCAGCAGCGCGGCCTGGGCCGGGTCCGCGCCCAAAAGACCGTACACGGCCAGGTACCCCATCTCTCGCACCCCGGCCCAGCCGCCCAGGGAAAGCCAATAGGTCGCGGTCTGGGCGGCAATCACGTCGCCGTACCCCACCGGGATACCCAGGGCCCGGGCCACCACGAAAGTCCCCAACATGGGGGCCAGGTTGGAAGGCCAGGCCGCAAGGAAGGCCCAAAGCAGCCCGCGGGGGTGCCGACGCCAGGCTTCCCACGCCTGTTGAAGACCCCGGCCAAAGGCCGGCAGCACACCCACGGCCAGTGGGAGGCCATACCCGATGCCCCCCACTACCTGCAAGACCCGCGGCCCCAACACCCAAAGGGACCAGGGCAGAAGCATCGCCATGGCAGCCAGGTTGGTCAGCCGGTCCAGCATCACCGAGGTGATGGCCGGCTCTTTGCGGGCCAACAGCCCATACGCGGCCATGGCCCGGTAGCCATCCCCGCCCAGGTAGGAGGAAATCAGAATCCCCGAAAGGTTCCCCGCCCAGTACACCCGCACCAGGTCCCCATACCGGACCGGGAAGCCCCGGCCCCGCAGCAGGAAATACCAGCGCAAGGCGTTGAAGGCCTGTCCGGACGCGTACAGGACCCAGGCCAGGAGCAGCGCGGTCGGCGGCAACGCGCGCAACATCTTCCACAACCGGGCAGGCCCCTGCTGAAGGACCACATAGCCAAAGGCCAGCAACGCGATAAGGCTCAACAGGGTGCGCCAGCGCCGGCCCCGTGCGCCGCGCCGATGGATGGTGCCGGACGTACCCTCTGGGGGTTGGCTCATGTCATCAAGTCCTCCAAAAGGGATTGCCACGCGGCCGAAGACCCCTGCCGGGGGCGGTACAGCCGGTAGACCGGCACCCGCGCCAGCAGCCGACGCAGAGCCGCGGCTTCCCGCGCCCGCCAGTCCGTCCAGCCGCCGGGGGGCCGGGCCTGGGCTTTTTCCAGCAGATGCACGAAGTGCCGGGCTTCGTAGAAGTTCATCTCCAAAAGCAAGGGGAGCAGCGCCTCCGGGTCGTCTACCTGCTCCAGCCTGGGGGCTTCGCCAGGCGTCAGCACCACCAGGGCCTGGATTTGCGCCTCGGGCACAATGGCGACCCCCGGCCACAGCCGGGAAATGGGCACCCGCACGGGCCACTTGAGCGCGTCCCGGCTCCAGGCCCGCAGGTACCCGAACGCGCGTAAGGCCCAGCGCTCCCTGGGCCGCAGCCGCTTTCCCACCTGGGGGACGTGCCGAAGCAGGGGCAGGTACAGGTGGGACCGGGTCACATAGGCCCGGCTGCGTGCGGTAGTCGGGTCGAGGAAGACGTAATCATCGGCCTGGAAGCCCCAGCGGGCGGTGGCCAGCAGCCGGGCCGAGGTGGTGGTCTTGCCCGCGCCGCCAGGCCCGGTGAGGAGAAGGCTGCGCCCCTCACGGACCACGGCCGCCGCGTGCAGCATCAGCCATCCCTGGTGGGCGGCCTGCCACCGCAGGGCATGATGCACCAGCATGTGATGCACCATGGGGATGGCCCAGCGGTTGCCCCAGGCCCAGAACACGACCCGGTCTGCCTGCCATTCGACCCGGTACCGCCAGCGGGCCAGGAATTTGTGCCAGTGGGTTACGGTCGGCCCAGGCGGAGGAAGCCGGGTATCCAGCACTACGGTGGGCGTGGCCGCTTCCGGGCATGTCCGGTGCCAGGCGTATTCTTCCCGAAAGTACGTGGCGACTCTGGCATCCTCCGCCCATACCCGCAGGACGACGCCGGGGAGGAAGCAAAAGTCAAGGGGAACCATGGAGGTGCTCCGGGATGTCCGCTGTGCGCAGTGCGTTGTACGGCCAGCCAGCCCTACCGCACCGAAACCGTGTACATCGGTCCAGGTTCATTTTATATCATGGCGGATGGCAGGCCAACCTGTCAACGTTTAGCAGGATAACATACCCGAAGACGCCCCCTGAACCCCGGTTCCTGGCCACCACCCTGGAGAACCTGGACCTGGCGGTGTTGGCCTACGTGGCCCCCGACGCCAACCCACCGCGCGCAAGATATGGGTATGCGACAGAGGCCCCCGCAGGTTGCATCGTTTTTTGGGCACGGGTATAGTCAAAACAAAGGCAGCGGTAGTGTTGAATACGTCGGGCTTGCAAGAGACGCGCGCCTGCCGCAGACCCTTGCGTATGGGAGTGAAGACCCATGGAACGGATTGGCCTTGCCTCCCAACCCAGCCTGGCCGACCTGTTGGACGCCCGGACTCGACCTGGCGAACTCTACACCAAAGAAGCCAACGGCAGCCTCCGCTGTTATGCCTGCGGCCATCGGTGCCTCATCCGGCCGGGCCGACGGGGCATCTGTAAGGTGCGCTTCAACAAAGAGGGCACCCTGTACGTGCCCTGGGGCTATGTGGCCGCGCTCCAGGTGGACCCCATCGAAAAGAAGCCCTTCTACCACGTCTACCCCGGCAGCGACGCGCTCACCTTCGGGATGTTGGGGTGCGATTACCACTGCCCTTACTGCCAGAACTGGCTGACCTCCCAGGCCCTGCGGGACCCGGCCAGCGATGTGGCCGTCTCCTTCATCCGCGACGTACAGCCAGAAGACCTCATCGCCCTGGCCCGCCGGCACGGGGCCCAGAGCATCATCTCTTCCTACAACGAACCCCTCATCACCAGCGAGTGGGCTGCCGCCATCTTTCGCCTGGCCAAACCCCAGGGCTTCGTCACCGGCTACGTCTCCAACGGCAACGCCACCCGCGAGGTCCTGGAGTACCTCCGGCCCGTCATGGACCTGTACAAGGTGGACCTCAAGACCATGAACGATAGGAACTACCGGAAACTGGGCGGCGTCCTGCAGCGGGTGTTGGATACCATCCGCATGGCCCACGAGATGGGCTTTTGGGTGGAAGTGGTTACGTTGGTGGTCCCCGGTTTCAACGATAGCGAAGACGAACTGCGGGACGCGGCCCGCTTCATCGCTTCCGTCTCCCCGGAAATCCCCTGGCACGTCACCGCGTTCCATCCCGATTACAAGATGACCGCCCCCCCGCCAACCTCGGTGCGGACCCTGGTGCGGGCTGCGGAAATCGGCCGGGAGGAGGGCCTGCATTACGTGTATGCAGGAAACCTGCCAGGCCGGGTGGGACCCTTCGAGCACACCTGGTGTCCCAAGTGCAACACCCTGCTCATCGAGCGCTATGGTTTCATCGTCACCCGCTACAACCTCACCCCTGAAGGGACCTGCCCCAAATGCGGGCACGCCATCCCTGGCCTGTGGCCCAAGAACCCCAAATCGGTACGGCTGGGCGGGCTGGGTATCCCCAGGGTGATATAATGTTCCCCCAACCCCACATAAGGAGGCCGGGCATTATGGTGAAAGTGGGCATCAACGGCTTCGGGCGCATTGGCCGGCAGGTGCTCAAGGCCATCCTGGAGCGTCACCCGGAGCACCTGGAAGTGGTGGCCATCAACGACCTGTACCCGCCTGAGACCAACGCGCATCTGTTCAAGTACGACTCCAATTACGGCATCTACCCTGGCGAGGTTCGGGTAGAAGGCGACCGCATCGTGGTGGACGGCCATCCCATCCAGGTCTTCCAGGAACGGGACCCCCGCAACCTGCCCTGGAAGGACCTGGGCGTGGACATTGTCATTGAAGCCACCGGCATGTTCCGGGACGCGGCCGCGGACCCTGGCGCCCGCTCCCACATCACCCATGGCGGGGCCCGGAAGGTCATCATCACCGCGCCGGCCAAAAACGAGGACCTGACCGTGGTCCTGGGCGTGAACTTCCACCAGTACGACCCCGAAAAGCACCATGTGATTTCCAACGCCTCCTGCACCACGAACTGCCTGGCACCCGTTGCCAAGGTGCTTCACGAACGCTTTGGCATCGTGCGGGGCCTGATGACCACGGTCCACGCCTATACCAACGACCAGCGCATCCTGGACCTGGCCCACCGCGACCTGCGCCGGGCGCGGGCCGCAGCCATCAACATCATCCCCACCACCACGGGCGCGGCCAAGGCCATCGGCAAGGTCATGCCCGAACTGCAGGGCCGCATGGACGGCATGGCCATCCGGGTGCCCACCTCTACGGTTTCCATTGTGGACCTGGTGGTCGAGGTGGAAAAGCCCACCACGGTGGACGAAGTCAACGCCGCGTTCCGGGAGGCGGCCGAAGGGGAACTGCGGGGCATCCTGGGCTACAGCGAGGAACCGCTGGTCTCCATGGACTACAAGGGCGACGACCGTTCGGCCATCGTGGATGCCGGTCTGACCCGGGTCATCGAGGGCCGGTTGGTCAAGGTGCTGGCCTGGTACGACAACGAATGGGCCTACGCCTGCCGGGTGGCCGACCTGGCCGCGAAGTTGCTTTAGGCCGTGGCCCACACCAGGCAACGGGAAACACGCGGGGGAGCCGGGGTGCTCCCCCGTTTTCCCATCTCATGCTGGGAGGAAACGCCATGCCCATGCTCCCCGAAGCCGAAGCCCGCAAAGCCGTGGTCGAGGCCATGCACCGGTTGTATCGGGACCGGCTGATGACCATGTTGGGCGGCAATATTTCGGTCCGCCTGGCGGAAGACCGGGTGCTGATTACCCCCTCCGGCCGGCACAAGGGCAAGGTCCAGCCCGAAGAACTCCTGGTGGTGGATATGACGGGTCGGGTGCAGCAGGGGCAGGGCCGGCCTTCGGTGGAGACGGCCATGCACCTGGCCATCTACCGCGCGTACCCCCAGGTCCACGCGGTGGTGCACACCCACGCGCCCCTGGGCATCGCCCTGGGCCTGAGCGGGCAGCCCCTGCCGGCACTCACGGCCGAAAGCGCGGTGCTGTTGGATACCCAGGTGGTGCCCTATGCCCCTTCGGGCGACCCGGACCTCATCGCCCAGGTGGTGGAAGCCTTGCACTCCAGCCCCGCGGTGTTGTTGCAAAACCACGGCGTGCTGACCATCGGCCCGGACCTGGACCACGCGCTGTACTACACCTACCTGCTGGAAGATACCGTGCGCATCTGGCTCGCGGCCCGGCTGTTGGGGGAAAACATCCAGCCCCTGCCCCCGGACATGGTACGCCACATCCGAGCGCAGGGGCTGGTGTAAACGGGCCGTTTTTGTGCGGCCTCAATAGGGGGTGGCCCAACTCTCCTCGTCCCGGTACACGGCCTCGTCGATGATTTTCGTACCGGTGACCAGGGGCTTGGGCGTCTGCACGGCTTCGATGCGGTAGAAGGAAGAGGTGTACCAGTCGTGGTCCACGGGCACCCCCA
Source organism: Anaerolineales bacterium (assembly GCA_026991215.1). Classification (GTDB taxonomy): domain Bacteria; phylum Chloroflexota; class Anaerolineae; order Anaerolineales; family DRMV01; genus S139-71. Next base: position 4,876 of record JALXBY010000298.1, on the reverse strand, counting down.
GTTTCCGCACGATGGGCAGTTGCTCCTGATAGGCAAAGAAGTTGCCTTCCACCTGGGGGTAGACGTTGAACTGCCGGCGGATGTCGGTGATGACGAAGCCCATCTGGTGGAGCATCTCCTGGATGCGGTACCACTTCTGGCGGGAGGCCTCCAGGGTGGTCAGGCCGAAGTAGCCAACGCCGCCCTCACCTTTGAGCGCGCTCACGCCTCGGGAAAGGAACAGGGAGATGCCGGGCAGCGTCTCCACCGGGTCGGTGACGAAGACGTCGAACTGGCCTTGCAGGTCCTGGGGCAGCGCGTGCTGAACGTCAACCACCCGGGCCTCGATGGGCAGGTTCTCCCGCCTGGCCCATTCCTGGATGAAGCGAATCAGCCGCTCGTCGATGTCGATGACGGTGATGGCTTCAGGCAGGCCGGTGAGGGCCGCGGCGATGCTCAACAGATCGTCGTCGCCCACCACGAAGATGCGGCTTTTGAGCAGGTCGCCCCGCTCGTACATGAAGGCCACTCGCCGCATGACGCCCTGGGGGTTGATGAAGCCCTGGTCGTAGCGGGCTTCGGCCTCGGGGCGCTGGCGGGTGATTTCCAGATATTTCTGGAAGGCCGCATCCAACCGGGGACCCCAGACGTACCCTGTCCCCTGGCAGTGGGTACAGCGCACCGGCTCGTAGAACGCACCCACTTCACGGGCCAGGGCCCGGCCTTGCTCGGTCAACCGCACCTTACCGTCTTCCAGGGCAATCCATCCCTGCTCCTGCCAGGCCTGCAGGCGGGCGAAGAACTCCGGCAGGGACGCGTCCTGGGCATCCAGCAGGCGGTAAACCGAGACCGGGCCCTGGCTGAGCACCTGCAACCACTGTTTGGCAATCCGGTCCATGGCGGCTACCCCCGGTCCAGTTGGAAGTGGCGGTAATTCTTGGGTTCGAAGGCCTCCAGGAACATGGCGAAGGCCTTCTTGGCCTTTTCAGGGTCACCACAGGTGAAGATGTCCAGGTTGACCAGGCCGTGTTCCGGCCAGGTGTGCAGGGAAACGTGGCTTTCCTCCAGGAGTACGATGCCGGTCACGCCGTAAGGGCGGAACTGGTGGTAGAAGGATTCGATGCGGCTGAGTTCGGCCTCCCGGACGATGCGTTCGACCACGGGGGCCACGTCCTCGACGAAGGAAATCTTCTCCGGCGCGACGCCATAGAGTTCGGCGATGATGTGCAGGCCCACAGGGGGCGTTTCCCGAGGGTCCCGGTCCGACGTCCCCACGGGCACGACCGTGGTCTTGGGCACAGCGGTGGGGGAAACGTGTACGGCCTTCATGGGCACCTCCTGTAAAGGGCTTAAAGAGCAAACCCGAGCGGGCTACAAGCCGCCGAACCTTTCCGGTTGGGAAAGGGGAGCCTTACCCGCTCGGGCCTGCCCTTTGAGGGCAGTGGTCAGGCCCACCGGCATCGCGGCGGGGCCGGCGCGTCGCAAGCCGTTAATCATCAGGCCGCGCATGGGTGCCAACCTCTCGTTGCCAGGTCTGGATTTGCCGTCTCATGGGCATCCTCGGCCGCCAGGGGTGCCCGTGTTCACCTTTCACGTCCGGAACGGGACCGCAGTTTTTAGACTTTCTCTAACAAAGACAAAAGGGACAAGTCCATACCCTTTGGGTTCGGGCATGTCTTGCCCCTTTATTGCGTTGTCCAGAGGTGCCTCTATTATACCCGCATGCCAGGGGCATGCAAGCAAAGGGGGCCGTTCTAACCCACTGTTGATATTGCAACCATTTCAAAATTTCAGAATTCGCGGGGTGCACCCGCCAAAAACTCGGGGGAACTTGGAGAAACAAAAAGCCCCGCGGCTTTGGCGGGGCCTTGGCTCCCCGGGCAGGACTCGAACCTGCAACCAGGCGGTTAACAGCCGCCCGCTCTGCCTATTGAGCTACCGGGGAAGGCATCCCCTATTATAGGGGGAGGCCTGCTGGTGTCAAGGTTTGCCAAGGTCGAACATGATTTTTCAGATAATTCCCAGGGCGCCGCCTGTCGAGTTTTGTGATTTCTGTCAAAGAAAACCAAGGAAACGACAAAAGCCCCGGCTGCCGCGCCTGGGCTGTGCTATCATAGGGGGCGATTGGCAACCCCTGCACAGGAGTAGACCCATGGCGACCCAAGAGCAAGTCCTGCAAGCCTTAAGCCGTGTCATCGACCCGGAACTGAGCCGGGATATCGTCTCCCTGGGCATGGTCCGGGATGTGCGCATCCAGGGGAAACGGGTGGAAGTGCGGGTGACCCTGACCACGCCGGCCTGCCCCCTGCGGGGTCAGATTGAAAACGACGTGCGCAACGCCCTGCTCGCGTTGCCCGATGTGGAAGAGGTCCAGGTGCACATGGACGCCGAAGTGCCGCAAACGGCCCAGGGCCTGGTGGCCATGAACATGCGGGCCGCCATCGCGGTGGGTTCGGGCAAGGGCGGCGTCGGCAAGACCACGGTGGCCGTCAACCTGGCCGTGGCCCTGGCCGAAGCCGGTGCCCAGGTCGGGCTGCTGGATGCCGACATCTACGGCCCCAACGTCCCCCGCATGATGGGCGTCTACCGGGTGCCCCCCATGACCGAAGACGGCAAGCTGCGCCCGGCCGAGGCCTATGGTGTGAAGATTATGTCCATCGGCTTTCTGGTGCCGCCGGACCAGCCCCTCATCTGGCGGGGTCCCATGCTGCATTCGGCCATCCGCCAGTTCCTGCAAGACGTGGCCTGGGGCAGCCTGGATTACCTCATCATCGACCTGCCGCCCGGCACGGGCGACGCGGCCCTGAGCGTGGCCCAGCTCCTCCCCCTGACCGGCGCGGTGGTGGTCACCCTGCCCCAAAAGGTCTCCCTGGATGACGCCCGCCGGTCCGCGGAGATGTTCCGCAAACTCAACGTCCCGGTATTGGGCATCATCGAGAACATGAGTTACCTGGAACTGCCCGACGGCACCCGGATGGACGTCTTCGGCAGCGGCGGCGGCGAGGCCCTGGCCCGCGAACTGGGGGTCGCCTTCCTGGGCAAAATCCCCATGGACCCCGAAGTGCGCAAGGGCGGCGACGCGGGCAAGCCCGTGGTCATTGCCCAGCCGGATGCGCCTGTGGCCCAGGCTTTGCGGGAGGTGGCCCAACGGGTCGCGGCCCGCATCAGCGTGCAGGCCCTGGCAGCCGCGGGCACGCCCACCCTCAGCATTGAGGAATGAGCATCGCCCCGGCCCGCCGCGTGCCAGGCTGAACCTGGGGCATTCCAAGGTCCCAACCCAACCACCTCATGTACACAACAGGAGGGCGCCATGGACCCCAAAGTCCGCAAGACCGTGCTGCGCATGATTCCCTACGCCCTGTACGTGGCCACCGCAACCCATGAAGGCCAGGTCGCGGCGGCCACGATTACCTGGCTTTCTCAGGCTTCTTTCGAGCCGCCCCTCATCATGACAGCGCTCAAGGCCGATGGCTTCCTCTACTCCCTGGCCCGGGCCGCCGGCAAGTTCGCGGTCAGCATCCTGGGCACGGGCCAGAAGGACATGGCCGCGGCCTTCTTCAAAGGCGGGCAACTGGAAGACGGCAAACTCAACGGGTACCCGGTCGAACCCGGCCCCAACACTCAGGCCCCCTTGCTCCTGGATGCGCCGGCCTGGTTCGAGGTGGAAATCACCGACGTGGTCGAACGCGGGGATCACGCGGTGGTGGTCGGCCGGGTCGTCGAGGTGGGCCTGCGCACCCCGAACCCCAAGCCTTTGTTGCTTTCCGAAACCGGTTGGTCCTACGGCGGCTGACAAGCCGCGTTCGACCGTGGGCTGTCAGCGGACCGCGGTCCGCTGGCAGCCCAATTTCTTACGGAGGTAGAACACCGTGCCTTCCCTTTTGCCGCGCGAGGTGTTCCTCTACGTCATCGAACACGCGCCGTTGGTGGCCATCGATTTGGTGGTGCGTAACACCCAGGGGGAAGTGCTCCTGGGCTGGCGGACCAATCGACCGGCCAAGGATTCCTGGTACACCCCTGGCGGCCGCATCCTCAAAGGGGAGACCCTGGACGAAGCCTTCCGCCGGGTGGTGCAGGGGGAATTGGGCATCGAAAAGGAGCGCGCCCAGGCCCGGCTCCTGGGGGTGTTCGAACACTTCCACCCTGAAAACTTCGCGGGGGTGCCGGGCATCACCACCCATTACGTGGTCCTGGCCTATACCTTCATCCACGACCTGGACCTGGAAGCGCTCCCCCGCGCGCAGCACAGCCGCTACCGCTGGTGGCCCGTAGAAGCGGCCCTGCAGCACCCCCAGGTCCATCCCTATACCAAGGAATACCTGGCGCATTTGTAGGGGGCAGTCGGTAATCCGCAGTCGGCGGTCGGCAGTCCGCGGTCAGCAGTCGGCGGTCTGCGGTCTGCGCACATTGCACACGTTTTAAGAAATCCCCGCCCCCATTCCGGGGTTATAATGATGCAAGCCGCGGGCGAAGCGCCCCGGTATCTCCGTTTCAGGAGGATGCATATGACCCACGTAATCACCCGCTTGTGCCTCCGGGATGCAGCGTGCGTTGAGGTTTGCCCGGTGGAGTGCATCGTGCCGGGCAAGCCCGTGGAGGAATGGCCGCTGTACTACATCGACCCCGACACCTGTATCGACTGCGGCGCGTGCGTGCCTGAGTGCCCCTTCGAGGCCATTTTCCCTGAAGACGAAGTCCCCGCGCCCTACGTGGCCAAGGGCGGTGAGCGCATCAGCCTGCCTGTTTCCGAATGCGAGGGCGGCGAACCCTTCACCCACACCAACCATCGGGGCGAAGAAGAACAAATCCCGTGCACCGTGGTCCTGGAGGCCGGGCAGGAAGTGGATCTCACCCCCGACATCGAGGCCAACGCCCGCTACTTCCAGGAGGGCACGGG
>JALXBY010000297.1 GCA_026991215.1 Anaerolineales bacterium | reverse complement strand
CCCAAAGCGGGGGTAAGGCGGCCCGGCCTGCCGTCGGTCCTTCATCCAGACCGCGACGGTGGCCACCACGGTTTTCATGTCTGCAGCCCCGCGGCCCCACAGGTAGTCGCCCTCGATGCGGGGCCGGAACTGGCTGTCGTCGGGTTCGGGGCCGACCACGTCGAAGTGGCCCAGCCAGAGCACATCGGCCCCCTGGGTGCCGGGGAAGAAGACGAAGAGCGCGGGGCTCCGCGCGTTCTCCGGTTCCAGCCAGTGCACCTCCAGGCCGGCCCATTCGAAGAAGGCCCGCAGCACGCCACCGGCCCGGCGCACTTCGTCCCAGCGGGGTTCGGGCTGGGTGCTCACCGAAGGAATCGCGATGAGTTCCTGGGTCAGGTGCAGGATTTCCGTGGTCTTGGCGTCCCAGGTCATGGTTGCCTCCTCCTGAGGACTAAGGGTTCAGGGCTTTCGAGCCAGCACCCCAAAGGCCCAGGGCACCCGGCGTACCTCCCGGAAGCCAGCCTCCTGGAGCCGCCGGACCACGCCGCGGGTGACGTTGCGGCCCATGCGAGTCTCGGGGTTGCCGATGTAGTGGAACAGCCGTCCACCGGGCCGGAGCACCCGGTAGAGTTCCCGGTAGAAGGGCAGGCCGTAGAGTTCCCCCGCCAGTGCGAACTGGGGCGGGTCATGGAGCACCACGTGGAAGTGTTCCGCCGGCATGCCCTGGATGAGTTGGGCCACATCGCCCTGGACCCCCACGATGCGGGGGTTGGTGAACCACTCGCGGGACCAGGGGTTCTTCCGGGCCAGGGCCAGCACGGCCGGGTCCAGTTCCACGCTCAGGACCCAGGCGCCCTGGTCCGCGGCCTGAATCGCGGTGTAGCCCAGGCCGGCGCAGGTATCCAGCACCCGGCCCCGGGGCCGGGCGGCCCGGATTTTGGCCTGGGTATCCTCCCAGGGCCGACTGCCCCGCACGCGGTGCATGGCGATGCCGGAAAGCAACACCGTAGGCGCATGGCCGGTGGGGTATAGTTGCGCGGTCCGGCCCGTCAGCCAGGAATACACCTGCAGGGGCACCAGGCCCTCGGCTTCCCAGGCGTAGCACAGGGTGGGGTGGGCCAGAACGGTTTCCACCTCTTCCCAGGGCAGCACCCGGCCCTGGGGGAAATGCAGCCCACGGTCGGAAAGCCCCACCACGACCTGGCTGCGGCCCAGGTCGGGGGAAATCCGCGCCTTCGTTTCCCCCCGTTCGTATGCGGCCTTCGCGGGCTGCAATTCGTAGTGGGAGAACACCCACGGCATCGCGGCCTCCGAAGGGAGGAGTATACTCTCTAACACCGCCCGGCGTACCCCCTGGCCTGGGAAATTCGTCCTAAATAAGGAGAGCACGGTGCCCCAGAGCGCCTCCGAACGGCAGTTGTTGCAGCGGGCGCGGGCGTGGGATGAAGCGGCCCTGGCCGAAATCTACGACCGTTACGCCCCGGCCCTGATGCGCTACGCTGCCGCGCTGTTGGGGTCCCAGGAGGAAGCCGAGGAGTGCGTGGCCGAGGTGTTCGCCCGGTTCCTGACCGTGTTGCGTGAGGGCCGCGGCCCCAGGCGGCACCTGCGGGCTTACCTGTACCGCATGGTCCACAACTGGGCCTACGACCGCTTCCGGGAACGGGCGCCGCTGCCCCTGGACGCGCTGGCCCGCCAGCCGGCCGACCACGCAGACCCTGGAGAAGCCGCGGCCCAGGCGTGGCAGGCCGAGCGCTTGCGGCAGGCCCTGCGCCAGTTACCCCGACGGCAGGCCTTAGTGCTGACCCTCCGCTTCTTCGAGGGCTTTTCCCTGGAAGAAGTGGCCGAAGTCCTGGAAACCTCGGTGGGCGCGGTCAAGGCCTTGCAGCATCGGGGCATTGAGAACCTGCGTCGGCTGTTACAGGAGGCCTGAAGGTCATGCCCGAAAAGCCCTGGCAGGCGTTGGACGACGAAACCCTGCAGCCCTACTTCCAGGCCCTGGCGGAAAGCACGCCCGAACCCGACCCCGAACGGCTGAACCGGGTGCGGCGGGCGTACCTGCTCTTGGTGCGCGCGCTGCGGCCCGAACCCAAAGCGGGTTGGCCCCTGGGCCGCTTCCTGCGCTGGCCCCAGGCCGCCTGGGCCCGCTGGGCCGTGGCCGCGGCCATGTTCCTCCTTCTGCTGTGGGTCACCGGCGCGGCCACAGTGCGCGCGGCCCAGAACGCGCTGCCCGGTTCCCCCCTCTACCCCCTCAAGCGCTGGCAGGAGACCTGGTTGCTCATGCAGGCACGGGACCCCCAAACCCGCGCCCGGTTGCATCAAACCTTTGCCCGTCGGCGCATCCAGGAACTGCGGGACCTGCTGGCCCAGGGCAGGCAGGTCCCCTCCGAGGCCTTGCTGGAAAACCTGCTCCTGCACGTGGACGCCCTGAGCGCGCTGGCTCAGACCCAGGCAACGTCAGGAACCCCGCCCGAATTTTTGGGAGAAGTGGCCACGTTGCTGCCCGCCGCGCAGGAGCCGTACCGCACCGCGCTGCTGCGGGCCGTGAACGCGCTGCTTCAGGGCCGGCGGCTGGTGGGCATCCTGCAGCGCCGGCAGGCCGACGTGTGGCAGGTGGACCAGGTCCAGGTCCGCCTCACCCCCATGACCCTGATTCAGGGCCTGCCCCAGCCGGGTGACGTGGTCGAAGTGGTGGGCGAACCCCTGGACGATAAGACCTGGCAGGCCCGGTGGGTGCGGGTGGTGGCCCATCTGGGCGGTGCTTCGCCCGTAGAGGTCACGGTGGTGGGGGAACTTTCCCGAACGGCCGATGGCCGCTGGCGGGTCGGGGAATTCGTCTTCGAGCCGCAGTCCCCCGCGCTGCTGCAAAATCTCCGGGAAGATACCCTGGTGGAAGCCCGGTTGCGCTGGGACCCCAAGCGGGATGGCTGGGTTGCTACATCCCTGCGACCCAAGCCGGTGCTGACCGGTCAGATGCGGGAAATCGAAGGCCGGCTTGAGGCTCTGGAGGAAAACCGCCTGCTGGTGAACGGCCGGTGGTGGGCCATTACGCCAGAGACCACCATTGAGGGCCGGCTTGATGTGGGCGTGTGGGTCGAACTGGAAGCCTGGCGGGACCCCCAGGGTGTGTGGCATGTGGTGGAAATTGAGGTGGAAGATGAGGAGGAAGAGGAAAGCCGTTACGGGACACCGTGGGCTTTCGCTTCCCCCAACCTGCAGCGTGCCGCAGGAGGTGCAGGGTGAAGGGCGTCTTCAAGCAACTCCAGGTCCTGTTGCTGCAGCAAAAGGCCCGGATGGAAGGCATCGTGGTGCCTGACAACGCCCGTTGCGTGCAGTGCGGTATTTGTTCCTACAACTGCCCCATCGGCATCGACGTGCGGCGTTATGCCTGGGAAGGGCGCCCCATCCGAGACCAGTACTGCGTGACCTGTGGGGAATGCGTGGCCCGCTGCCCCCGCGGAGTGCTCCGCTTCGAGCCGCTGGCCCGGACCCTGTAGCCCGGTTTCTGGCTACGGCTGGCCGAACACCGCGGTGAAGTACCCGGCCCCGGTCGCGGGGTCCAGGGCGTAACCAATGCCGATGTGGACCCAGCGGGGGTCCAGCATGTTCTGACGGTGGCCGGGGCTGTTCATCCATCCCTGGAACGTGGCCTGGGGAGAGTTATAAGGGCCGCTGCCCATGAAGAGGTTCTCGCCTACCGCGCCGGAAGGGTAACCATAGCGCCGTGCCCGGTCCCAGGGTTGGGAGCCGTCGGACCCCGTGTGGCTGAAGAAATTGTTGCAGACCATATCCTTGGAATGCACGCGGGCGGCCTGCACCAGGGAGGAATGCACCTGCAGCGGATTCAGGCCCTGGCGCTGCCGTTCGTCGTTGATGAGTTGCACCAAGGTTTGCTCGAACCCCGCGTTGCCAGGGGGCGCGCAGGGCGTTGGGGT
>JALXBY010000296.1 GCA_026991215.1 Anaerolineales bacterium | reverse complement strand
GTTCAAGACCGCTGCTCCTGGGCGGGGCCTTCGGAGAGGGGCGGCACCCAGTCGAAGATGTTGTGCTTGAGCGCGTACGCGGCCAGTTCCACCCGGTTGCGCAACCGCAGTTTGGCCATGATGTGGCTGATGTAGTTGCGCACCGTGCCCTCGCTGAGGAAGAGTTGCCGGCTGATTTCCCGGTTGGTCAGCCCCTGGGCAATCAGGGCCAGGATTTCCATCTCCCGGGCCGTCAGGCTGGCAAAGGGGAACTCCTCGCTGTACTGGGATGGCCGGTGCTGGGCCAGAATGGCGGGGATGGACGCCCGGGTCAGCAGATGCTCGCCCTGGGCCGCGGCCCGGAGCGCGTGGATGAGTTCGTCGCTGCCGGCCTCTTTGAGCACGTAGGCGTTGACCCGCAGCTGCAGGGCCTGGTTGAGCAAAGGCTCGTTGGCATAGGAAGAGAGGATGACGTACCCCTTGTTGGGGGCCCGGCGCCGGAGCTGGCGGATGAGTTCCAGGCCGCTCATATCCGGCAGCCGCACATCGACCACCACCACGTCCACCAGGGCCGGGTTGAAGACCTCCAGGGCCTGGCTTCCGCTTTCGGCCTCGCTGACCACGCGGATATCCGGCTCCCCTTCCAGCCAGGCCTTCAGGCCCTCACGGACCACAGCGTGGTCGTCCACCAACATCACGCGAATGCTCATGGCACACTCCTGTTTTGCAGTTTACCGCTGTTGCCCGCCGACTGCCGACCGCGGACTGCTGACCGCGGACTGCGGACTGCCGACGGCTGACCGCTGACCGCCGACCGGCGAAGAAGCCCACCAAGGTCAGGCCGGCCAGGGCCCGCACCGGGGGCCGGGCCAGGAAAGAGGGCGACTGCTCCAGGGAAAGCAGCCCGAAGAACGCGGCCAACAAAGTGGTGCTCAGGGCCACCACCTGCCGGGCGTGGGCCTCCAGAGTGGGGATGGACTCGGCCGTGAGGCGCTGGATGACGGCTTCCAGATGGCGGTCGGCCTCGGTCAGTTCCTGGGGCGGGGCAAAGGGCAGGCCTTCGGCCATGGGGTCACTCCTGGGAAGCCGGGGGCGGCCATGGGAACTTGAAGGGGTGCCCGCATTTGGGGCAGGTCACCCGGTACTCGTGGTGTGCTTCGTCCTCCTTCTTGCCCTCGCGATAAACCGGGACGCTCGTTCGCTGCAGTTGGGCCAGGTCCACGGGGAAGACGTGTTGGCAGCGGGGGCATTGGGTGCGGACGAAGGGCGGCATGGTCCGGCTCCTGCCTGCAAGGGTGACGGGCCGATGGGATGCAGCCTCTGGGGCCAGGGAGATGCAGATTTCCCCAACGGATGGAGGGTATTGTAACAAAAAACGGGCAACGCCCTGGGGACGCTGCCCGTTTTGCCACGGGGGTAGGGGAGGGCATTGCCCTCCCTTCAGGCCATCGCGGCTTCGGGTTCGGCCTCCTCGGCCCGGGCCACCACCTTGAAGGTCAGGCCCTTGCCCTCTTCGTCCAGGTCCACTTCCACGGTGTCGCCTTCCTTGATTTCGCCGGCCAGGACCTTGAGGGAGATGGGGTCCAGCAGTTCCCGCTGGATGGCCCGCTTGAGGGGCCGGGCGCCGAAGTCCGGGTCGTAGCCCACTTCGGCCAGCCAGTCCTTGGCCCGCTCGGTGACCTGCAGGGTGATGCGCTGGGCCGCCAGCCGTTCCGCCACCCGGCGGATTTGCAGGTCCACGATGGCCCGCATGTGTTCTTTGGTCAGCGGCCGGAAGACCACGATTTCGTCGATGCGGTTGAGGAATTCGGGCCGGAAGAAGCGCTGCAGCACCTGCTGGATTTCCTCCCGCGTGGGGTAGGTCTCCCGCATCCAGAGTTCCGTACCCAGGTTGCTGGTCATGATGATGACGGTGTTGCGGAAGTCCACGGTGCGGCCCTTGCCGTCGGTGAGCCGGCCGTCGTCCAGCACCTGCAGGAGCACGTTGAAGACCTCGGGGTGGGCCTTCTCGATTTCGTCGAAGAGGACCACGCTGTAGGGTCGTCGGCGCACCGCTTCGGTCAACTGGCCGCCTTCTTCGTAGCCCACGTAGCCGGGCGGCGCGCCGATGAGCCGGGCCACCGAGTGCTTCTCCTGGTACTCGCTCATGTCGATGCGAATCAGCGCGCGCTCGTCGTTGAAGAGCACCTCGGCCAGGGCCTTGGCCAGTTCGGTCTTGCCCACGCCCGTGGGGCCCAGGAAGATGAAGGACCCGATGGGCCGGTTGGGGTCCTGGATGCCGGCGCGGGCGCGGCGGATGGCGTTGGCCACGGCCTTGACCGCCTGCTCCTGGTCCACGATGCGGCGGTGGATGTAGTCCTCCAGGTGGACCAGGCGCTCCCGCTCGCCCTCCAGCAGTTTGCTCACCGGGATGCCCGTCCACTCGGAGACGATTTCCGCCACTTCCTCCTCGGTGACCTCTTCCCGCAGCAGCGCGCCGTCCTTCTGGATTTCCTGCAACCGGGCCTCCAGTTCCTGGCGCTTCTTCTCCAGTTCAGGGAGTTTGCCGTAGCGCAGGTACGCGGCCTTCTCCAGGTCGGCCTCCCGCTCGGCCTGCTCGATTTCAATGCGGGTCTGCTCGATTTCCTCCTTCACCTGGCGCAACTGGTCGATGACTTCCTTTTCCATGCGCCAGCGGGCCTCCAGTTCCCGGGCCTTTTCCCGCAGGTTGGCGATTTCTTCCTCGATCTTCTCCAGGCGCTCGCGGGAAGCCGGATCGGTTTCCTTCTTCAACGCCTCGCGCTCGATTTCCAGTTGCATGATCTGGCGCTCGATTTCGTCCAGGGCCTTGGGCTTGGATTCCAGTTCCGTGCGCAGGCGGGCCGCGGCCTCGTCGATGAGGTCGATGGCCTTGTCGGGCAGTTTGCGGTCGGTGATGTAGCGGTCGGAGAGGGTGGCCGCGGCGATGATGGCGCTGTCGGTAATCCGCACGCCGTGGTGGAGTTCGTACCGCTCCTTCAGGCCCCGCAGGATGCTGATGGTCTCCTCCACGCTGGGTTCGCCCACGTAGACAGGCTGGAAGCGGCGCTCCAGCGCGGGGTCCTTTTCGATGTACTTGCGGTACTCGTCCAGGGTGGTGGCGCCAATCATGTGGAGTTCCCCGCGGGCCAGCATGGGCTTGAGGATGTTGCCCGCGTCCATCGCGCCCTCGGCCTTGCCCGCGCCCACCACGGTGTGGGCCTCGTCCACGAAGAGGATGACGTCCCCGGCCTCCTTGACCTCCTCCAGCACGGCCTTGAGGCGCTCTTCGAACTCGCCCCGGTACTTCGCGCCGGCCAGGAGTGCGGCCATGTCCAGCTGGATGAGCCGCTTGTTCTTGAGGCTGTCGGGCACGTCGCCCTTGACGATGCGCTGGGCCAGGCCCTCCACGATGGCCGTCTTGCCCACGCCGGGGTCGCCCACCAGGATGGGGTTGTTCTTGGTGCGGCGGGAGAGAATCTGAATCACCCGGCGGATTTCCTTATCCCGGCCGATGACCGGGTCCAGTTTGCCCTGGCGGGCCAGCGCGGTCAGGTCGCGGCCGTATTTCTCCAGCGCGCTGTAGGTCTCCTCGGGCGTCTCGCTGGTCACCCGGCGGGTGCCGCGGATTTTCTGCAGGGCCTTGAGCACCGCGTCCTTGGTGATGCCGTACTCCTCCAGGAGCCGGGCCAGGGGCGAATCCAGCAGGCCCAGGAAGATGTGCTCCACGGAGAGGTACTCGTCCCGCATGTTCTTCATGTAGCGCTCGGCCGCGTCCAGGACCTCGGCCGCGGGCCGGGAAAGGCCCACGTCCACGTTCGCGCCGTAGACCTTGGGCTTGCGCTCCAGGCGCTCCCGGATTTCCTCCCGCAAGGCCTCCGGGCTGCCCGCGATTTGCGTGACGATGGCCGGCACCAGGCCGTCCTTCTGTTCCAGCAGGGCCAGGAGCAGGTGCTCCGGCTCGATGGCCTGGTGGTTGTATTCGCGAGCCAGTTGCTGGGCACGAAGCAGCGCTTCCCGGGATTTCTGGGTCAGTTTCTCCAGGTTCATGATGCCTCCTCCAGGGGGAATTTGTCAGAATGGTCCGGGCAAAGTGTGCCAGGCGGCCGTAAGGCGGGAGTTAACGGGGTATTGGAAATGTATCGGCGCCCCGGGCCGCCAACGGCCGCCTGCCGCCTGCTGACTGCGGACCGCGGACTGCGCACCGCCCACTGCGGACTGCCGACCGCGCCTCACACCCCTTCCAGCGCCTGCGCCAGGTCGGCTATCAGGTCCTCCACGTGTTCGATGCCCACGGAAAGCCGCACCAGGCCGTCGGTGATGCCCATCTTCTCCCGCTCGGCTTTGGGCACGCCGGCGTGGGTCATGCTCGCGGGGTGTTGAATCAGGGTATCCACGTTGCCCAGGCTCACGGCCAGGGTCATCAGGCGGACCCGGTTGAGCAGGCGCACACCGGCCTCGTACCCGCCTTTCAATTCAAAGGAAAGCATGCCGCCGAAACAGTGCATCTGCCGGCGGGCCAGGTCGTGGTCCGGGAAGGAAGGTAGGCCGGGGTAGAACACCCGGGCCACCTTGGGATGGCCTTCCAGATACCGGGCGATGCGCATCGCGTTGGCGCAGTGCCGTTCCATCCGCAGGGCAAAGGTCTTCATGCCCATGGCGGTCAGCCAGGCGTCGAAGGGGCTGGCCATGGCCCCCAGGGATTTGAGCACCTGCTGCACGTCCTGCCGGATGTACGCCCGGTGCCGGCTGACCACCGCGCCGCCGATGACGAACCCGTGGCCGGAAAGGTACTTGGTCGTGCTGTGGACCACCACGTCCGCGCCCAGGCTCAGGGGCCGCTGGCAGTAGGGCGTGGCGAAGGTGTTATCTACCACAACCCAGGCGTCATGGGCATGGGCGATTTCGGCCACGCCCCGGATGTCCACCAGGGCCATGGTGGGGTTGGTCGGGGTTTCCACATAGGCCAGCCGGGCCTCGGGGTGCTGGCGGAAGGCCTGTTCCCAGGCCCCCAGGTCGTGGCCGGGCACGGTGACGATGCGGATGCCCAACCGGGGCAGGACCTTGAAGAACAGGCCGTAGGTCCCCCCATAGAGGGCCTGCTGCGTGATGACCGTGCCCCCGGCGCCGACCCGGGCCAGCACCGCCGCGGCAATGGCCGCCATGCCAGAGCCAAACACCCGGGCCTCGGCCGGCGGCTCCCCGGAGGCATCGGCCGCCAGGTCGTAGGCCTCCAGGGCCGCAATCTTGGCCGCCAGTTGCTCGTGGTTGGGGTTGTTGAGCCGGCTGTAGATGTACCCCTGGGCCTGACCCCGGAACAGGGCCGCGCCCGTCTCCACATCGGGGAAGCCAAAGGTGGAGGTCTGGAAGATGGGCGCGACGTGGGCGTGATGGGGGTGCTCCCCTTCCCCCACGTGGATGGGCAGGGTCTCCAGACGCCACTTGGGGGTAGACGGTCTGCTCATGACGCCTCGCCTCCTTGGGGTTTTTGGCTGCTCTGGCCTTCGGACGCCCCCTGGTCAGGGGTTTCGTCGTCGTCCTCCCGCTGGCGGACCTGTTGGGCAAAGGCCTGCAGCCCCCGGACCACCGCGTGGTGGAAGGTGCCTTCGGGGAAGGTGCCGTCTTCCTGCGCGGTGCCCGCGGGCATGCCGGTGAAGAGTTCGATGGCCTCGTCGATGTGCTCGACGGACCAGACATGGAAGCGGCCCTGCCGCACCGCGTCCACGACTTCGTCCCGAAGCATCAAATGCCGCTCGTTGGCCTTGGGGATGACCACGCCCTGGGTTCCGGTGAGACCCCGGGCCTTGCACACCGCGAAGAACCCCTCGATTTTCTCGTTCACCCCGCCGATGGCCTGGATGTTCCCGTGCTGGTCCACCGAACCGGTGATGGCCACATCTTGCCGGAGGGGGACCTGGGCGATGGCCGAAAGCAGGGCCAGGAGTTCCGCGGCCGAGGCGCTATCCCCTTCCACCGGGCTGTAGGACTGCTCGAAGGTGAGCCGGGCCGTCAGGTTCAGGGGGCCCAGGGCCGCGTACTGCTTCCCCAAATACCCGCCCAGGATGAGCACCCCTTTGGTGTGGATGGGGTCACCCAGTTCGGCCTGCTTTTCGATGTCCACCACCTCGCCCCGGCCGGGGTAGGCCGTGGCCGTGATGCGCACCGGCCGGCCGAAGGCGTAATCCCCCAGGAAGTGCACGGCCAGGCCGTTAATCTGGCCCACGGCCCGGCCTTCCAACTGCACCCGCAGCGTGCCTTCCAGGATGCTTTCCCGGATACGCTCTTCGACGTAATTGGCCCGGTAGATGCGCTCCGCCTCGGCCTGGCGCAGGTCGGCTTCGGTAATCGTGGTGCGGCCGTTCTGTTCGGCCCAGTACGCGGCCTCCCGGAGCAGGTCGGCCAGCAGGCCAAAGCGGGTGGTGAGCCGTTCCTGGTGTTCGGCCAGGCGGGAACCCAACTCCACCAGGCGGGCCACCGCGGAGGCGTCCAGTGGGGGAAGGTCGTACCGCGCCTGCACGCTGCGGGCGAACAGGGCATACTCCTGTTCGGTCTCCGGGGTGCGGGGCATGTCGGGCGCGAACTCGGCCCGGACCTTGAAGAGTTTGGCGAAGTCCTCGTCGTAGAGGCGGAGCAGGTAGTAGAGCAGGGGCGTGCCGATGAGCACCACCTTGGTCTCCAGGGGCATGGGTTCGGGTTCCAGGGTGACCGTGCTGAGGATGCCCATTTCGGCCGCGAGTTCGATGATGCGGATACGCTCCTCCCGCAAGGCCCGCTTGAGGCCCTCCCAGGCGTAGGGGTGTAGCAGCACGTCCCGGGCCGGTAGTACCAGGTAGCCGCCCGCGGCCCGGTGCAGCGCGCCGGGTTGAATCAGGGTGTGGTCCGTACGGGTCACCCCCATGATGACTTCGTGCTCGATGCGGCCCAGCAGGTTGGGGTAGGAAGGGTGGTTTTCCATCACCACCGGCGCGCCTTCCAGGTCGCCGTTATCGACCAGCACGTTGACCTTGTAGCGTCGGGCCCAATAGCGCCACTGTTCTTCCTGGGCCTGGTCCGTGAACTCCCGCAAGAACATGCCCCGGTTCTCGACCACGTCCTCCTGCACCTGGTCCAGGTACGCGGCCACGCCCTCCACGTCCGCGTACTTTTCCTTCATCTCTTCGAAGAGGTGCTCCACCGCGTGGGCCGCGACCTGGGCTTCCAGTTTCTCCTCGGCTTTGCGGCCCTTGCGCTCCAACTGGCGCAGGCGGCGCAGGGTCTTCTTGACCTCTTCCTCCAGTTGCTTGCGGGCCTGCTCCAGGCGCGTCCGCTCTTCCTCGGGCAGCTCTTCGAGTTTGACCGGACGGTCGTCCTTCACCGGAACCAGGAGGAAGCCCATGGGCGTTTGCATCAGGGCGAAGCCGGCTTCCTTGGCCTTCTGCTGCATGGCCTGGAAGGTCTCTTCCTGCTTCCGCTGCACTTCCTGCTGGATGCGCTCCCGGCTCTGCTGGTACTTCTCGCTCTGGAAGGTCTTGCGCAAGGCCCGGCGGCAGGCCCGCACCAGGGCATCCATGTCCGCGGCAAAGGCCCGGGCCCGGCCTGGGGGGAAGCGTAAAGCCCTGGGCCGCCGCGGGGCTTTGAAGTTGTACACGTACACCAGGTCCGGCGGGGTCGGCTCCTGGCGGGCCTGTTCCCGCAGGAAGTCCAGCACCAGGGAGGTCCGCCCCGAACCCGGCAGGCCCAGGACGAAGACGTTGAACCCGCGGCCGCGCACGGCCCGGCCCAGGGTCAGGGCCCGGAAGGCCCGGGGCTGGCCAATGGCCTTGTGGGGCAGGTCCAGGTCCTGGGTGGTGGAAAAGGGGAAGGCCTTGGGGTCACAGCGCCGACGGAGGCGCTCCGGTGGAAGGGGGGTCGCAGGCATCACCTGGCTCCTCGTGTGGGATGGCCCTGAAGGTTATGGAAAGTACGTTGTTCATTGTATCACCAGTGGACAGCTGGCAGTCAGCGGTCGGCAATCGGCAGTCGGCGGTCAGCAGTCGGCGGTCGGCCGTGGGCCGTGGGCGGGCGGTTGCCTTGGGGTATGATTAGAAAAGCCGGCGCCCAGAAGGGCGGTGCGGGCACCCTTTGGTGAGGAAACGACCATGACCGAAACCACCCTGCTCCTTGACGTGTTGGATACCCTGGCGACCCCCTGGGCCCTGCTGGATGCGCAAGGGCACATCCGGCGGTGGCACCCCGCGTTCCTGCCGGACGCGGTTCAGGACGACCCGGGCCCCCTGACCACCTGGTTCCCCCAGGTGCCCTGGCCGCCCCAGGGCGAAGGGCCCTGGCAGGTCCGGCTCGACCCGGGCCGCACCCTGTTCCTCTTCCCCTACCCCGAAGCCCAGACGCCCTACCTGGCCGTGCTGCACCGGCACGGTACGAACCTGGCCACCATGCCCGTGCCCGGGGGCAAGACCTTCCTCAACATGATGGTGCACGAACTCCGCCTGCCCCTGACGCCCATCCGGGGGTATGGCGAACTGCTGCTCCAGGGGATGCTGGGCGACCTCAACGAGCAGCAAAAGCAGGTGCTGCGCACCATGGTGGAAAGCGTGGCCCGGATGAACCGCCTGTTGCAGCGGCTTTCCTTGCTGGGGAAGATCGAATCCGGCCAGCTCCGGGTCTCGCCCCAGCCCGTGGCCGTGGCCCGCTGGCTGGAGGAAAAACTGGCCGAGCACCGGCCTGCCTTAGTCCAGGCCGGGCTTTCCCTGGTGGTGGAACGTCCCGAAACCCTGCCCACCCTGTCCCTGGACGTCAACCATCTGTCCACGGTCTTCGACGCGCTGCTGGAAAACGCCCGGATGTACACACCCGAAGGCGGCACGGTAACCGTCACCGTCGAGCCAGCGACGGCGCGCCTCACCCTGGCCGTCGCGGATACCGGCTTCGGCATTCCGCCGGAGGAACGGGAATACCTGTTCCAGCCCTTCTTCCGGGGGAGCGCGGACCACATCCGCCGGCACAAGGGGTGGGGGATGTCCCTCTACACCGCGTACCGCCTGGTCCGCTACCTGGGCGGGGAGATGGGCTATACCCCCCAAACGCCTCAGGGGAGCCGCTTCTGGTTCTGGCTTCCGGCCCGGGAGGCCCAGGGATGAAGCCTGCCTACTTCGACCACGCGGCCACCACGCCCCTGGACCCGCGCGTGCTGGCCGAAATGCAACCGTACTTTTCCGAGCGCTTCGGCAACCCGGCCTCGGTCCACCGCTACGGCCAGGAGGCCCATGTGGCCGTGGAAGCCGCCCGGCAGGAGGTGGCCAGGCTCCTGGGCGCGCGGCCTGAGGAGGTCGTCTTCACATCAGGCGGCACCGAGGCCAACAACATGGCCATCCTGGGGGTGATGCTGGCCCAGCGGGAACAGGGCCGCACCCATCTCATGGTCAGCGCGGTGGAACACCCTTCGGTGCTGGAACCGGCCCGCTTCTGGTCCCGGCGCCTGGGCCTGGAACTCACCGTGCTACCCGTGGACCGTTATGGCCGGGTGGACCCGGAAGACGTGCGCCGCGGCCTGCGGCCCACCACGGGGTTGGTCTCGGTCATGTGGGCCAACAACGAAGTGGGGACCCTGCAGCCCATCAAGGCCCTGGCCCGCCTGTGCCAGGAAGCCGGGGTGCCCCTGCATGTGGATGCGGTCCAGGCGGCCGGGTACGTCGCCATCGACCTGAGCAGGGTGCCCGTGGCCCTGTTGAGCCTCAGCGGGCACAAACTGTACGGACCCAAGGGCATCGGCGCGCTGGTGGTACGCCAGGGTACGCCCTTCGCGCCTTTGCTGCACGGCGGCGGCCAGGAACATGGCTGGCGCAGCGGCACGCTGAACGTGCCTGGCATCGTGGGGCTGGCCGCGGCGCTGCGGCTGGCCCGGCAGGAGCAGCAGGCCCGCATCGCCCACGTGCGCCCCTTGCGGGACCGGCTCCTGCAGGAACTCCCTGAGCGCATCCCGGACCTCCTGGTGACCGGGCATCCCACGGAACGGCTGCCCAACCATGCCAGTTTCGTCGTGCCGGGGGTGCGGGCCCAGACCCTGCTGGCCCTGCTGGACGCGGCCGGGTTCGCCTGTTCTTCCGGCTCCGCGTGCAAGGTGGGGACGCCCCAGCCCTCCCACGTTCTCCTGGCCATGGGCTACGATCGGGACCAGGCCCTGGCCGGCCTGCGCATCACCTTAGGCCGCGACAACACTGTGGAGGAAATCGAAGCCTTCCTGGACGCCCTGCCCCAGGCCGTGGCCCAGGCCCGCCGGGTGCCTTGAGCGGGGGATTGAGAACCCAAGGGTACGCCACCCGGTTCCGGAGGAGCCTTGCATCAAATCTTCAAGGGGGGCTGCACTATAATCAGGGAGGCTTCCGCTGCGGCTTGAGGCTTGGCAAACCTCCTCCTTTCTCTCAAAGCCTTCCCTCCCCGCTGATGAGACATCTCCCCAGGAGCGCACCCATGGCCGTCAAAGTTGTCGAACACCCGTTGGTGGCCCACTGGCTGTACGTGCTTCGGGACCGGAACACCCCGCCCCCCCAGATGCGGCAGGCGGTGGATGCCCTGGTGCCGCTGCTGCTCTACGAAGCCACAAGGGACCTCCAACTCCAGACGCGCGCCGTGGAAACCCCCCTGGAAGCCACCACCGGCCAGCGGCTGGCCGAACGGGTGGCCTTCGTGCCCATCCTCCGGGCCGGGCTGGGCATGGTGGCCCCCGCGCTGCGGCTGCTGCCTGAGGCCGCGGTGTACCACCTGGGCATGTACCGGGACGAGCAAACCCTGGAACCCGTGTTCTACTACGACCCCTTCACCGGCCGGCCCTGCCACGTGGACCTGGCCTTCATCCTGGACCCCATGCTGGCTACCGGCGGCTCCGCAATGCTGGCGGCCTCCCGCCTCAAGCAGTGGGGTGTGCCTAAGGTGCGCTTCATCGGCCTGATTGCCGCGCCCGAAGGTGTGGACGCGATGGCCAAGGCCCACCCCGACGTGGACATCTTCGTGGCCGCGCTGGATCGGCAACTCAACAGCCGCGGGTACATCCTGCCCGGCCTGGGCGACGCGGGCGACCGGCTCTTCGGCACGTTGTAAGCGGGGAGCAAAGTGACCACACGCACGCGAAGGCTCGCCAAGAAATGGGCGGTGTGGCTCCTGGCCCTGGGGGGCATGGTGGCCCTGCGGCTGTTCCTCTGGTGGAGCGACAACCTCCCCTTTTTTGCGGACGAAGCCATCGTCGCCCTCATGGCCCGCCACATCCGGCAGGGGGCCAGGCCCCTCTTCTTTTACGGGCAGGCCTACATGGGCGCGTTGGATGCGTACCTGGCGGCCCTGGCCTTTTCCCTCATGGGCGAACGGGTCGCGGCCATCCGCCTGGTCCAGGGCCTGCTGTATGCTCTGGCGGCCGGGTTCTCCTGGGCCTGGCTGCGCCGCCGGCACCCCCAACCCGACCGGCTCGCGGCCCTGACTTTGTGGCTCCTGCCGCCGCTGGGGTTCCTGCTTTACACGTCCTTTTCCCTGGGCGGGTATGGGGAGGCCCTGGCCGCAGGCGCTTTCCTCCTTTGGTGGACGGATGTGTTACAGGCCCCCGCGGTCCGGGCTTCTCAGGCCAGGTTGTTTGGGGCCGCGTGGCTCTGGGGGCTGGTCGCGGGCCTGGGCCTGTGGGCCAACCCCCTGACGGGCGTGTACCTTCTGGCCCTGCTTCCCTGGCTCTGGCGGCCCTTCACCCCACGGGAACGGGGGTTGCTTCTGTTCGCGGCCGGGCTTGGTGGGCTGATGGGCCTCAGCCCCTATGGGCTGTACGTCTACCGCCACGGTCCGGCCCAGGCCCTGGCGGACCTGACCGGCGGCCGGGTGCCTCTGCATCCTGCCCTGCGCAACTGGGGGACCCGGGTTCTGGTCATCGGGCTTTCCTGGTTCACCGTGGTACCGGGCATCCGCCCGCCCTGGGACTGGACCTTTCCGGGCGGCCCCTGGGCCTGGCTGCCCCTGGTGCTCCTGCCTTTGCTCTGGCGTCAGGCCGGGCGGCCTGGAGCCTGGGCGCGGCCCCTGCTGGCCCTGGCCGGATGGAACCTGCTGTTGTGGCTGGCCACGCCCTTCGCCGGGGACCCTTCCGGCCGCTACGCGCTGCCCTCCATGCACGCGTGGCTCCTTTTGCTCGCGGGGTGGCTGGCCCAGGTGCCTTCCCCCAAACGGCGTTGGGGCCTGCTTTTGGGCCTGACCGGTCACGCCCTGGGGATGCTCCTGCTCACCACCTGGGGACCGGACCGCTACCTGACCCCCCAGTTCAACCCCGTCAGCCGTATCGACGTGCGGCCCATCCCCGAACTGGCCCGCTTTCTGGAAGCGAACAACCTCCGGTTTGGCTACACGAATTACTGGATTGCCTACCCCCTGGCCTTCCAGTCCCAGGAACGGCTCCGCTTCGCCCCCCGCCTGCCCTATCACCCCGACCTGAAGTACACCCCCCTGGACGACCGCATCCCGGCCTACACCTGCCAGGTCATGCAGGCCGAGGACATCGCCTACGTCACCGCCGGGCCGCCCGCGCTGGAAACCCGCTTGCGGGCCGCGCTCCAGGCCCGCGGCATCACCTGGCAGGAAGCCCAGGTCGCGGTCTACACCGTGTTCTACGACCTCAGCCAGCCGGTCCACCCTTGGGACCTCGACCTGACGCCACCACCCTCACCCACGGACTGCTGACTGCCGACCGCGGCCCGCTATTCCCAGATAAACAGATCAAGAAAGGCTTGAACCACAAACCAGCAACACGTCAAAAGCCTTGCCCCCAGAAAACCCAAACCTCCCATAGACATGGTATACTTCCCCCACCACCCGGAGGACGCCATGCGC
>JALXBY010000295.1 GCA_026991215.1 Anaerolineales bacterium | reverse complement strand
CATCTGCCGCTACCGGGGGTCCTTCCGCTTCGCGCGGCCGGAACGGGTCGCCTACATCGACGTGGTGCCCCATCAAATCGTGGGCGTCAGCGCCGCGCTCATCCCCTTCCTGGAGCATGACGACCCCACCCGCGCCCTCATGGGGTCCAACATGCAGAACCAGGCCGTACCCCTGCTCAAGCCCGATGCGCCCATCGTGGCCACGGGCATCGAAAGCAAGGCGGCCCGGGATTCCGGTGTCCTGGTCATCGCGGAGCAGGATGGCGAAGTGGTCTCGGTCACAGGCGAGCGCATCGTGGTCCGGGGCGATGACGGCCAGGAATACGTCTACCCCCTGCGCCGCTTCGAACGCACCAACCAGAGCACCTGCCTGGACCAGCGGCCCGTGGTGGTCAAGGGGCAGCGGGTCAAGAAGGGGGACATCCTGGCCGACACCTCTTCCACCGAGGACGGTGAACTTGCCCTGGGCCAGAACGTGGTGGTGGCCTTCGTTTCCTGGGAAGGCGGCAACTTCGAGGACGCCATCCTGATTTCCGAACGCCTGGTCCAGGAGGACAAGTACACCTCCATCCACATCGAGAAGTACGAGGTCGAGGCCCGGGACACCCGCCTGGGTATGGAGGAAATCACCCGGGACATCCCCAACGTGCCCGAAGAGCAACTCCGCAACCTGGACGAGAACGGCATCATCCGCATCGGCGCCCACGTCAACCCGCGGGACATCCTGGTCGGCAAGGTCACGCCCAAGGGCGAGCGGGAACTCACGCCCGAAGAGCGGCTGATTCAAATCATCTTCGGCGAGAAGTCCCGGGACGTGCGGGACACCTCCCTCCGCATGCCCCACGGCGAATGGGGGACGGTCGTCGGCGTGCAGGTCTTCTCTCGGGAGGAGCATCGGGAACTGCCGCCCGGGGTGGAAAAGATGGTTCGGGTCTTCGTGGCCCAGCGCCGCAAAATCACCGCGGGCGACAAGATGGCCGGCCGGCACGGGAACAAGGGCGTGGTCTCCAAGGTCGTGCCGGTGGAAGACATGCCCTTCCTGGAGGACGGCACACCGGTGGACATCATCTTCAACCCCCTGGGCGTGCCGGGCCGGATGAACATCGGCCAGATTCTCGAAGCGCACCTGGGTTGGGCCGCGTCCCGCCTGGGCTTCCGGGCCAAGACCCCGGTCTTCGACGGTCCCAACGAGGAAGAAATCGAAGCCGAACTGGCCCGGGCCTGGATGATCGACCAGGCCTGGAAGGAAATCACCGAACGGGCCTGGGAATGGCTGCGCCAGCAGCCCGATGTGGACCCCGAAATCCTGCGGGACGAAGCCGACGTCCGGGCCTTCTACCTGGAGGAATGGCTGGCCGACAAGGGCTACGACATGGAGCGCCTGGCCCTGGACGAGGTCTACGCCCGCCGCACCGTGCTCCGGGAATGGCTGAAGGAACAGGGGTACGACCCTGAGGACATCCTCCACTTCGAAGATGAGGACCTGGACCTCAAGGAACGGGAACGGCGCCTGCACAACGCCATCAAAGCCGGCCTGAAGTTGTGGATGGAACGCCTGGGGTACGACGTCGCCGACCTGCCCGACGACGAAGACGCCATCCGGGAACGGGCCACCCAGGTCATGCTGGAGACGGGCCGGCCCATGCCCATCCTGGGCAAGCAAATCCTGCGGGATGGTCTCACGGGCGAACCCTACGACCGGCCCGTGACCGTGGGCGTGATGATGGTCATGAAACTGCACCACCTGGTGGAAGACAAAATCCACGCCCGTTCCACCGGGCCCTACAGCCTGATTACCCAGCAGCCCCTGGGCGGCAAGGCCCAGTTCGGCGGCCAGCGCTTCGGCGAGATGGAAGTCTGGGCCCTGGAAGCCTACGGCGCGGCCTACACCCTGCAGGAGATGCTCACCATCAAGTCCGACGACACCGAAGGCCGCAACATGGCGTACCAGGCCATTGTCAAGGGCAAGCCCATCGAGCCGCCCAAACTGCCGGCCTCCTTCAAGGTCCTGGTCAAGGAACTGCAGAGCCTGGGCATCGCGGTGGAGGCCGAGACGCCGGAGGGCGTCATCACCTTTGGCAAGGAAGAGAGCAAGCCGCGCATCCCCCGCATCCCCACCGGGCTGCTGGAGGGCCTGGAGGAACTGCGGCGCAAGTAAGCCCGCACCGAACCTGGGCTTCAACCCCCGCGCCAAATGGCGCGGGGGTTTTGCCTTTCCATGGGGAACCCCATGGTAGACTACCCCCGCCTCTGCTCTTACCAGGCCTTCTTTCTGCCCCGCTTACGAAATGCATCCATGGAAGCCCCTTGACGTGCTGCGGGAATTCCTCCGGCGGCCGGCCGAAATCGCGATGATATGGCCGGATACCTCCACCTGCGCCCGCCGCATGGCCGAACAGGTCGATTACGCCCAGGCCCAGGTCATCGTGGAATGGGGGTGCGGCACCGGCCGGGTCACGCGGGAAATCCTGCGGCGCAAACGCGAGGCCACCCTCTACCTGGGCTTCGAAAAGAACCCCCGCTTCTTCCGGCACCTGCAGCGGCTGCAAGGACCCAACGTCCACTTCATCCCCGACGATGTGTTTCGCACGCCTTTGTATCTTCAGCGCCATGGCTACACGAAGGCCGACTACCTGATTTCCACCCTCCCCGCCACCCTGCTGGATGCCCAACGCCTCTTCGCCCTGGCCGCCCAAATCGTGCGGCACCGCTTCGTCCAGTACCAGTACGTGACCGCCCTGGCCCTGGGCCGCTGGCTCCGGCCCCACATGCAGCGGTTCTTCCCCCAGGTGCGCCTGTGCTTCTGCCCATGGAACCTGCCGCCCGTCGTCATCCTTGTGGGAACCGCAGTGCGCAGTGCGCCATCCGCGGTACGCAAGCAGCCGTAAGCCTGCTTTTCGGGATGGAGGCGGGCATACTGCTCACTGCGGACCGCCCACTGCAGACTGCAGACCGCGGACTGCCCACTGCGGACCGCGCCCTTGTCCCCCATACCCCACGGTGCTAACATGGGGCCTGCTGCATCACCGCTTCCTTGGAGGCCCTATGACCTGGTGGCAAACGCTGATTCTGGGCATCGTCCAGGGGCTGACCGAGTTCCTGCCCATTTCCAGTTCCGCGCATCTGGCCCTGGTACCGGCCTGGTTGGGCTGGCAACTCCCAGAGCAAGAGGCCTTTATCTTCGACGTCCTGGTCCAGGTGGCTACCCTGGTAGCCGTGGTGGGCTACTATCGGGAACCTTTACGGCGCATGGCCGCCGCGCTCTGGCAGGACCTGCGGCAGCATGGCGCCCCCAAGCAGCCGGAGGCCCGGCTCCCGTTGCTCTTGCTGGTGGCCACCGTGCCCGCCGGCATTGCCGGGCTGTTGTGGAAGGACGCGGTGGCCCGGACCTTTCAACGTCCCCAACAGGTGGCCTACTTCCTGCTGCTCACCGCGCTCCTGCTGGCTCTGGCCGAGGTCCTGGGCCGGCGGGTTCGCGGGATGCCCACCCTGGGCGCAGGCGACGCCCTGTTCGTCGGCCTGTTCCAGGCCCTGGCCCTGTTCCCCGGCGTCTCCCGTTCGGGTGCGACCATCGCGGCCGGCATGTTCCGCCACCTGCGGCGGGACGACGCCGCGAATTTCGCGTTCCTGATGGCCGTGCCCATCATGCTGGCCGCGGGCGCGGTGGCCCTCTGGGACCTGGTCCGCCTCCCCGCCGAAACCCTGGCCCGGCTTTGGTTCCCCTTCCTGGTTGGCTTCACGGCCGCGGCCCTTTCCGGCTACGCGGCCATTCACGGGCTGCTCACCTTCCTCCGTGGACATGCCTTATGGTGGTTCGCGCTGTACTGCGCCGTGCTCGCTGGCTTTACCCTGTGGTTCTTCTGACCTTCCTGCTCGCGGGGTGCCGTCCGGGGCAGGCCCCTTCCCCCACACCAGCCCGGCCCACACCCACAC
>JALXBY010000294.1 GCA_026991215.1 Anaerolineales bacterium | reverse complement strand
TCCTGGTACAATCCCGGACGCGCCACCAGCCCGCTCCCAGGGCATGCCGACACGAACCCTGCAAATCCCCCTGGAGGTGCCTTCATGCTTCCCTTTTACGCGGTCATCATGGCCGGGGGCGGGGGCACGCGACTCTGGCCCCTTTCCCGACGCCGCCGACCCAAGCACACCCTGGCCTTCTTCAACGAGCGCACCCTGTTCCAGAACACCGTGTACCGGCTGTGGGGCCTGATCCCCGCCGAGCACATCCTGGTCATCACCGTGGAGGAACAGCAGGCCCTGCTCCGCGAACAGGCCCCCGGACTGCCCGAAGGCAACATCATCGCCGAACCCCTGCCCCGGGGCACCGCGGCCGCGGCTGCCTTGGCCTGGCTGGCCCTCCGGCAGCGGGGCGTGGAAGACGCGGTCATGGCCGTGCTGCCCTCGGACCATTACGTCGCGAGCGTGCACCTGTTCCAGCGGCTGCTCCGGGCCGCTTACCAGGTGGCTCTGGAGGACCACGTGGTCACCATCGGCATTCGGCCTTCCTACCCGGCCACCGGGTATGGCTACATCCAACTGGGTGAGCCTTTGGGGGAATACCTGAGCTTCCCGGCCCACCGCGTGCGCCGCTTCAAGGAAAAGCCCTCCCGCAGCACCGCCGAGCGTTTCCTGGCCCAGGGCGACCACGTCTGGAACGCGGGGATTTTCGTCTGGAAGGCTTCCGTCTTCCACGAAGAACTGCACCGCTGGATGCCCCGCCTGGCCCGTGCTGCCGACGCGGCCCTGGCCCAGGGCCTTTCGGTCGCGCAGCCGGAAACCCTCCGTCCCCTGTGGGAGGAACTGGTCGAGGACACCATCGACTACGGCATCATGGAGAAAACCCAGCGCGCGGCCGTGTTGCCCGCACCCCAATCCCTGGGCTGGAACGACATCGGCTCCTGGGACGCGGTCTTCGACCTGATGACCCAGGGCAAGCAAAAGGTGTACATCCAGGGGGCCAGGGAGCACATCATCCTGGAAAGCGAAGACCTCATGGTCTACCTGGACGACCAGCCCCGTCTTGTGGTATCCATAGGCGTCCAGGAAGTACTGGTCGTGCTCACGGAGGATGCCCTGTTGCTCTGCCGCCGAGGGGAATCCCAACGGGTCAAGGATGTGGTCCGTACCCTCAGGGACCTCTACCCCCAATACACATGACACCTGGTCATCTTCACCCCTTTACAGCACTCCACGGGAAAGGTACGCTGCTGACTGCGGACTGCCGACCGCAGACTGCCGACCGCTGACCGCCGTTTGCTCACTGCAACCTTACCACGACCCCAGGAGGAGGGGGCATGGAAGCCTATTGTGTACGCTGCCGTACCCGAAGGCCTATCCAGGACCCCAAACCCGTGTTCCTCAAGGGGAACCGGCCCGCGGTCAAGGGGAAATGCCCGGTCTGCGGCGCGACTATGGTTCGCCTGGGCCGCACGCCCGAACACGACGGGCTGGAACCCCCAAAGCCCCCCAAGCCCGCGGGCAAGAAACTGGTCATTGTGGAATCCCCGGCCAAGGCCAGGACCATTGGCCGTTACCTGGGGAAGGACTTCCTGGTCAAGGCCTCCCTGGGCCATGTGCGGGACCTGCTTCGCTCCCGCATGGCCGTGGACGTGGAGAACGACTTCAAGCCCCAGTACACCGTGCCCAGGGAAAAACGGGCCGTGGTCAAAGAGATTGCCAAACTGGCCAAGAACGCGCCCGAAGTCTACCTGGCCACGGACCCGGACCGGGAAGGCGAGGCCATTGCCTGGCACCTTATCCAGGCGGCCAAAATCGACCCGGACAAGGTGCGACGGGTGGTCTTCCATGAAATCACCAAACCGGCCATCCAGGAGGCCTTTGCCCACCCGCGGGGCATCGACATGAACCTGGTCAACGCGCAGCAGGCCCGGCGGGTGCTGGACCGGCTGGTGGGCTATTCCCTCAGTCCCCTGCTGTGGAAGAAGGTGCGCAACCGCCTCTCGGCCGGCCGGGTGCAGTCCGTCGCATTGCGCCTTGTGGTGGAACGGGAGCGGGAAATCCAGGCCTTCCAGCCCGAAGAGTACTGGACCATCGAGGCCGAACTCCGGCCCGAAGGCCAGACCGCGACCTACCGGGCCCGGCTCGCCAAGGTGGACGGCCAGGACCCCCACCTCCCCAACGAGGACGCGGTGCGGCCCCTGGTGCAGGATATGGAAACCGCGACCTACACCGCGGTGAAGGTCAAGCAGGGGACCCGGCGACGCCGGCCTGTGCCGCCCTTCATCACCAGTACCCTGCAGCAGGAGGCTTCCCGCAAACTGGGCTTCACCCCCGCGCGCACCATGGCCATCGCCCAGCAACTCTACGAAGGCCTGGACGTGGGCGAGGGCGGCAGCACCGGTCTCATCACCTACATGCGCACGGATTCCACCAACGTCTCGGCCCTGGCCCAGGAGGAAGCCCGTAAGTTCATCCGGGAGCAGTACGGGGAAGAATATCTGCCCGAAAAGCCCCCGCGTTACAAGACCCGGGCGAAACTGGCCCAGGAAGCCCACGAGGCCATCCGCCCCACGTCGGTCTTCCGCACGCCGGAAAAGGTCAAACCCTTCCTGACACGGGAGCAGTACTTGCTCTACCGGCCCATCTGGCCCCCCTCCGTGGCCTCGCAAATGGTGCCCGCGGTCTACGATACCCTGCAGGTGGAAATCGAAGGCAAGGGCCGGGAGCATACGTACTTGCTGCGGGCCTCAGGGTCCCGGCTGCGCTTCCCCGGCTTCCTGGTGGTCTATGAAGAGGCCACGGACGAAGACGCGCAGAAGGAAGGGGAAAGCACCCTGCCCGCGGGCATCGAAGAGGGCCAGCGGCAGCATCTGGTGGCCCTGCATCCTGAACAGCACTTCACCCAACCCCCGCCCCGCTACACCGATGCGACCCTCATCCGCACCCTGGAGGAGTACGGCATCGGCCGGCCTTCCACTTACGCGCCCATTCTGAGCACCCTGCTGGAACGGGGCTACGTGCGCCGGGAGAACAAGCGGCTCATCCCCACGGAAGTGGGCATGATTGTGAGCGACCTTCTGGTCAAGCACTTCCCCGACATCATGGACGTGGGCTTCACCGCGCGTATGGAGGAAGACCTGGACCGCATCGCGGCCGGGGAGCGGGACTGGGTCGAGGTCTTACGGGAGTTCTACGGCCCCTTTGCCGAGCAGGTGCGCCGCGCGGAGCAGGCCATGCCTTCCCACAAGGTGCTGGAAAAGGTGGGGCGTACCTGTCCCCAGTGCGGTGGCGACCTGGTCATCCGCTGGGGCCGGTACGGCAAGTTCATCAGTTGCAGCAACTTCCCCCAGTGCCGCTACACCGAGCCTTACGTGGAGCGCACGGGTGCGAAATGCCCCAAGTGCGGCGGTGACTTAATCGTCAAGCGGACCCGTAAGGGCCGGGTGTTCTACGGCTGCATCAATTACCCCAAGTGCGACTTCACCACCTGGAAGCGGCCCCTGCCCCGGCCCTGCCCCAACTGCGGCGGGCTGCTCGTGCAGGCCAACCGCCGGGAGGCCCAGTGCCTGCAATGCCAGAGCCGCTTCCCCCTGGAGGAAGTCGAGGGTGAGCCGGAAGCCGTGGGCGAAGCGGCAGAGGCCTGACCCTCAGGGGCTGTGCCGCCCCACCCTTTCCCCCGGAGGCTGCCATGGAGTGGGAACCCGTCATCGGCCTGGAAGTGCACGCGGAACTGCAGACCCGTTCCAAGATGTTCTGCGCCTGCCCCGTGGTGGACCTGACCGTGGCCGAACCCAACACCGCGGTGTGCGAGGTCTGCGCGGGGATGCCCGGCACCCTGCCCGTGGTCAACGAGCAGGCCGTGCGCTACGCGCTGCGGGTGGCCCTGGCCCTGAACTGCACCATCAACCGCCAGAGCCTGTTCGCACGCAAGAACTACTTCTACCCCGACCTGCCCAAGGG
>JALXBY010000293.1 GCA_026991215.1 Anaerolineales bacterium | reverse complement strand
CTACCAGGAATACGTGCGCCATCGGCTCCGCTTCCTGGACTATGCCCCCATCCTCTTCGTTTCGGCCAAGACCGGCCGCCGGGTCGGGGAGATTCTGGCCAAAGTGGTCGAGGTCGCGGAGGCCCGCAAGCAACGGATTCCCACTTCCCGGCTCAACCGCATCATCGAAGCGGCCATGGAAGCCCAGCCGCCGCCCCACAAAGGGAACCGGGAGTTCAAGGTGTACTTCGCGGCCCAGGTGGGTCCGCCGCCGCCCACCATCGTGCTCCACGTCAACGACCCGGACCTGGCCCATTTTTCGTACCTCCGCTACCTGGAAAACCGCATTCGCGAGGAATTCCCCTTCCCCGGCACGCCCATTCGGTTCATCCTGCGCAAACGGGAGCGCAGGAAACACAGAAAAGGAGGACGATGATGGCCAAACACCTCAACGGCAATCATCCAGATGGGGAGTTGCGGGTCGTCCGCTGGGCCCAGTGGCAGACCGCGCGCTGGCTCAACCCCGAAGGCGAAGAGGAACTGCCACCCCCGGGGCCCAAGACCCTGGCCCGTTACATCGACCATACCCTGCTCAAACCCGAAGCCACGCCCCGGGACATCGAAACCCTGTGCCGGGAAGCCCTGGAATGGGGCTTTGCCGCGGTCTGCGTGGCGCCCATGTACGTCTCTCTGGCCGCGGACCTGCTTTCCGGCAGCGACGTCAAGGTGTGCACCGTGGTGGGCTTCCCCCTGGGTTCCACCGAGGCCCGGACCAAGATGTACGAGGCCATGCAGGCCCTGCACGACGGCGCGCAGGAACTGGACATGGTACTGCCCGTGGGCTACCTCAAGGCCGGCCGCTACGACCGGGTGTTCCAGCACATCTACGCGGTGGTGGACGTGGCGAAAGAGGCCGGGGCCAAGGTCAAGGTGATTCTGGAAACCGGCCTGCTGACCCCCGAGGAAATCGTGCGGGGGTGCCTGCTGGCCGAGGCCGCGGGCGCGGACTTCGTGAAGACCTCCACCGGCTTTGGCCCCCGGGGGGCCACGGTGGAGGACGTCCGCCTGATGCGCAAGACCGTGGGGGACAAAATGGGCGTCAAGGCCGCGGGCGGCATCCGCACCTATGCCCAGGCCATGCAGATGCTGGAAGCCGGTGCCAACCGCCTGGGGACCAGCACGGGCGTACGCATCATGAAGGAAGCCCAGGGCAGGGCGTAACCGGCCCGGACCCCCACTGGAGGTGAACCATGGACGAGCGTCCCGGATGCCTGGGCGGGCTGTTGCGCCTGCTGCTTCTGGCCTGGCTGTTCGATTTCCTCCAGGAGCGCTTTGGTTTTGGCCGGGGGTGCTCCTGCACCGGCATTGGGTGCGGGGTGCTGCTCCTGCTGATTTTCCTGCTTTTGGTGTGCCGGGTGTTGTTGACCACGAACTGGTGGCGGCTGTTCCCCGCGGGGGGCTTTTAAAGACGTTTCCGACCAGGTAACCCCGCATAAAAAACGGGGCCGGGTCGTGCCCGGCCCCGTTTTCGTCAGAGGTTCCGGCTCAGGCGTAGACGGGCAGGGGTTCGGCCACGGGCATCTCCCGGGCCAGGGGGTCTTCGTATTCGTACTCCCACCAGTGGTAGTAAGGTTCTTCCTCGAAGAAGAACTTCTCCTGGCCAAAGGCCGGTTTGAGTTCGTTCAGCCAGGTGGCTTCGGGGTCGAACTGGGCGAAGAAGATGCGGCCGTTCCAGCGGGGGTTGCGGCCCTGGAGGAAGTCCAGCACGAAGACCTTCTCGCCGTTGATTTCGGTGACGCCCAGCACCCGCACCTTGCCCGGCCACGCGGACATGGACGGTCCACGCACGGTCCGGGCCAGGCCCGAGACCTGCATGAAGGCCTTGTGGAAGATGTCCACGGCCTCGGCCAGAGGCACCTCGAAGTAGTTCTTGGGTCCCGTATCCCGTTCCACGAACATGTAGTAGGGAATCATGCCCAGGCGCACGCCCT
Organism: Anaerolineales bacterium; assembly: GCA_026991215.1. Classification (GTDB taxonomy): domain Bacteria; phylum Chloroflexota; class Anaerolineae; order Anaerolineales; family DRMV01; genus S139-71. The sequence goes on along the minus strand of JALXBY010000293.1, from coordinate 10,925 downwards.
GGCGCCACATGGTGGCCCAGACCTCGGGCGCGTCGTTCACGTGGCGGACCAGCGGCGCCTGCATGCGGATTTCCGCACCGGTGTTCCGCACCCGGCGGATGGCCTCCTGCACGATGGGCGTCTCCATTTCCTTCCAGTGGCTGAAGTGGGCCATGATGGCCAGGTGCCGGCCGGCCTTGACGATGTCCTCGTACAGGCGCAGCACCTCGTCCGCGTCGTCGTCGGTCACGAAGCGCTGGGGCCAGTAGGAGAGGGCCTTGGTCCCGATGCGGATGTTCTGCACGTGGTCCAGTTCAGGGCTGAGCAGGGGTTCGATGTACTTCCGCAGGGCCCGGGCCCGCATAATCATGGGGTCGCCGCCGGTGAAGAGGATGTCCGTGACGAAGGGGTGCCGCTTGAGGTACTCCACCAGCATGTCCACTTCTTTGGCCTCGAACTTGAGTTCCTCGATGCCCACGAACTGGGCCCAGCGGAAACAGTAGGTGCAGTACGCGTGGCAGGTCTGGCCCTGGGCGGGGAAGAAGAGCACGGTCTCGCGGTACTTGTGCTGCAGGCCCCAGAGGCGCTTGCCGTCCATGTAGGGCACGTTGTGGGTCATCTGGCCCGCGGGGTGGGGGTTGAGTTTGTAGCGAATCTGGTTGGCCAGCGCGAGGATTTCGGCCCGGGGCGCCCCGCGGCGGAGGGCATCCCGCATGGCCGCGTAGTCCTCAGGGGCCAGCATGCCGGGCTGGGGGAAGGTGAGTTGGAAGATGGGGTCTTCGGGAATGCGGTCCCAGTCAATCAGTTCTTCGATGACGTACACGTTGGTGCGGAAGGGCAGTACGCGGGCGGTCACATCGATGGCCTCGCGCCACTCAGGGCTGAGGCGCTCCCAGATGGGGTGCTTCTTGATGTTGTGGATGGTGATGGCCTGATAACGGGTCGGATAGCGGCCGGCAAACGCGGACGCGGACATAGGTCACCTCCTTGGGTTGGAATATTTGATTGGGCCAACCGGGGGATGAAGGGGGGATATGGAAGGGCGGGGATAGTAAAAAAGAGTGCCCAAGGCACTCTCCTGCGGGGGACGGTTGTTTTCCTTGTTGGACGCCAACGCAGTATATCCCGTATATCTTGGATGTCAAGTGGCTTTGGACGAATTTAAGAGAGGAATCACGCCCCAGGCCCCCGCGGGCGCAGCATGGCCACTGCTGTCAGGGTCTGGACGCGACCCGAACCCAGGCGAACTCGCAGCCGACCGTCCGGCGTCAGGCCCAGGAGGCGGGCCGGGTAAGCCTGCCCCTCCAGGGGATGGACCCAGACCTCCTGGCCCCGGTAGGCCAGCCGTGCCTCCCACGCCTGCACCAGCCGGGGATGGCCCAGCCAGGGCCGCCATTGCATCAGCGCCCGCCAGAGGGCGACCAGCAAATCCGGTCGGGAGACGGCCCCCGGCACGTGTTCCTGCAACGCGGTTGCGGGAAAGGGGAGGGCCTGGCACCCCGCGTACGCGGCGGGGGTGACGTTGACCCCAATGCCCACGATGACGTACGCGGGGACCTGGCCACCCCGCCATTCCGCTTCCACCAAAATGCCGGCCACCTTCTTCCCGGCCAGGAGCACGTCGTTGGGCCACTTGATTTCCGGCCGGAGGCGGTAGCGGGTTTCCAGCACTGTGCTCACGGCCACAGCCGCCCAGCCGCTCAACCGGCTCAGGTAGGGTGCTTCCTGGGGCCGCGGCCGGAGAATCAGGGAAAAGGTCAGGCTCGCACCGGGCCGGGAACGCCAGGTCCGGCCCGCGCGACCGCGGCCCCGGGTCTGGCGTTCCGCATACACCAGGCACCCTTCCTGCGCTCCCTGTTCGGCCCAAATCCGGGCCAGGTCCTGGGTCGAGGTGACCTGGGAAAGATACCGCCACGCGGGGATGGGCACGCCCCGCCACGCCCGGCGCCACGTTTCCGGCGGCGGCTCACCCCAGGGTGGAGGCAAGTGGTGAGTGGGCAGTGGTGAGTGGTCAGTGGGCATGGGTGTACGCCTGGGTGGAGGGAGGGTATCGCGCGTTCCCCAATTCTACAGGCGGTGGTGGGAAAGGCGGCCCCGGCCCGCGCGGTTTGCTTCCTTTCCCCCAGAAGGCCTATAATCAGGCGCACCCCCCAACCCCCTGCCGGAGGCTTGCCATGGCGGTTACACCGGAAATCGTGAAGGAAATCCAGCGCCGCATCGAGGCCCATCGGGAGGACATGGTGCGCTTCATGCGGGAAATCGTGGCCATCCCCAGCACCGACGGGAACATCAAGGCCGTGGGCGAACGGGTGGCCGAGGAAATGGAACGGCTGGGCTTCGACGAGGTCCGCTTCGACAAGATGGGCAACATCCTGGGCCGCATCGGTAGTAGCCCCAAGGTCCTGGTCTACGATTCCCACCTGGATACCGTGGGCATCGGCGACCCCGACGAGTGGCAATGGGACCCCTTCCAGGGCAAGGTGGAAAACGGCGTCCTCTACGCGCGCGGCGCGTGCGACGAAAAGGGCAGCACGCCCGGCATGGTCTACGGCCTGGCCTGGGCCAGGGACCTGGGCCTGCTGGAGGGCTGGACCGCCTATTACTTCGGCAACATGGAGGAATGGTGCGACGGCCTGGCCCCCCGCGCGTTCGTGGAAGTGGACCCTGGCATCCGGCCCGACGCGGTCGTCGTGGGCGAGCCAACACGGATGCTGGTCTACCGCGGGCACAAGGGCCGGGTGGAAATGCGGGTGGTGGCCAAAGGCAAGAGCGCGCACGCGGCCAGCAACCACCTGGGCGACAACGCCATCTACCGCCTGCTCCCGGTCATCGCGGGGATTCGGGACATGGAACCCCAACTGGGCGACCATCCCTTCCTGGGCCACGGCAAGATCACGGTCACGGATATGCACGTCAAGACGCCCAGCATCAACGCGGTGCCCGATGAAGCGGTCATCTACATCGACCGCCGGCTCACCCTGGGGGAAACCAAGGAGGACGCGGTGGCCCAGGTGGAAGCCCTGATTCCCGAAGAGAGCAAGGGCAGGGTGTGGGTCGAGGTGCTCCGCTACGAGGAGCCATCCTACACGGGTTTCGTGCTGCCCGTGGAAAAGTACTTCCCGGCCTGGCTCCTGGAGGAGGACCATCCCATCGTGCAGGCAGGCCAGGCGACGCGGCGGCTTTTGGGCTGGCCCGAAGCGCCCACGGGCAAGTGGGATTTCTCCACCAACGGCACCTACTGGGCCGGCGTCGCGGGCATCCCCACCATTGGCTTTGGCCCCGGTGACGAAATCTACGCCCATACCGTGCTGGACCAGGTCCCCCTGGAAGACGTGGTGCAGGCCGCGGGGTTCTATGCCCTGTTCCCCGCGGTCTACCGGCCCTGAAGCGACGCGGCCTTTCGCACCGGGGGTAGCCTGGGGTGAAACGTACGGCCAAAGCCCGCTGTTGACAGGGCTTCGGTCGTTTCGTATGTTGGTGAAGGCTTTCGTGGCTTCGGGGGCCTGGGTATCCTGATTCCCCCACCGGGAAGCCCCAGACCCCTGGCAGGAGTGGTGTATGCCGACGTATCATATCGTCAGCCTGGGATGCCCCAAGAACACGGTGGATTCGGCTTCCATGGCCCGGATGCTGGAGGCGCAGGGGTACCGCGCGGTGGAGGACCCGGAAGCCGCGGACGTGGTCATCGTGAACACCTGCGGTTTCATCGGGCCGGCCAGGGAGGAATCCTATCGGGTGCTGCAGGAACTGGCCGACCAGAAGCGGGAGGGCCAACTCCTGATTGCCGCGGGTTGCCTGACGCAACGCTACGGCCCGGAGGTGGCCCAGCGGGTGCCCGGCATCGACGGCGTCATCGGCACCCGCCGCTGGATGGACATCCTCCAGTTGATTCGCAAACTCCGGGGGCGACCGCACCCCGAACCCCTGTACCACCTGCCCGAAACCCCCACCGTAGGCCCTGACGTGCCCGGTGTACCCAGGGTCGCGGTGCAGGGGGGCAGCGCGTACATCAAAATCGCGGACGGCTGCCGGCGGCCCTGCGCGTTTTGCGCCATCCCCCTCATCAAAGGTACGCTGGTCAGCCGACCGGTAGAAGCCATTCTGGACGAGGCGCGACGCCTCCAGGAGCAGGGCGTGCAGGAAATCATCCTGATTGCCCAGGACACCACCGACTACGGCCACGACCTGGGCATGAAGGACGGCCTGGCCTACCTTTTGGAGCGCCTGGTCCAGGCCGTGCCCGACGTTCCCTGGATTCGGGTGATGTACGCCTACCCCGGCGCGGTCACCGACCGGCTCATCGAGGTCATGGCCAGCCATGCGCAAATCCTGCCCTACCTGGACCTGCCCCTGCAGCACGCGGACCCCCACATCCTCCGGCTGATGCGCCGGCCCGCGAACCTGGACTGGGTCTACCGCACGTTGGAGAAAATGCGGGCCGCCATGCCGGACCTGACCATCCGCACCACCTTCATCGTAGGGTACCCTGGGGAGACCGAAGAAGCCTTCCAGCGCCTGCTGGACTTCCTGGACGAAATCCAGTTCGACCGGGTGGGCGCGTTCAAGTTCTCCTACGAGCCGGAAACCGCCAGCGCGGCCCTGGGCGACCCCATTCCCCCCGAGGTCAAACAGGAACGCTGGGAGCGGCTGATGGCCCACCAGCAGCGCATCTCCCTGGCCAAAAACCAGGCCTGGGTGGGCCGGGTGCTGGACGTGCTCATCGAAGGCGTGGACCCCGAAGCCGGGCTTTCCGTGGGCCGCTCCTTCCGGGACGCCCCGGAAATCGACGGGCTGGTGCTGGTGGAAGGGGTGCTGCCCGTGGGCCGGTTGGTGCCGGTGCGCGTCACCCAGGCCCTGGTCTACGACCTGGTGGGCGTGCCGGTGCAGGCCGAGGCCAACGGCCGGCCGCGGAAGCGCCAGCACCGACGGCCCCGCCGCGGGCGTCGGCGGTCCAGGGAGAAGCGGCGGTAACCTGGAAACCCTGGTGCAGATGGCGTGTGAGGCGGAGCCATGGACTTGATTTACTTCCTCCTTGCCCTGAGCTTGCTGGTGCTGCTACACGAACTGGGCCACTTCCTGATGGCCCTTCGGTTTGGCATCCCCATCGAGGAGTTTGGCATCGGGTTCCCGCCCCGCCTGGCCACGCTGTTCACCTGGCGGGGGGTGCGCTTCACCCTGAACCTCATCCCCTTCGGGGGCTTCGTGCGGCCCAAGTCCGACCCGGAGATGCAGGAACACGACGCGCTGCGCCGCGCGCCCTGGCGGCACCAGTTCCTCGTGGTCGCGGCCGGGCCGGTGGTCAACCTGCTCATCGGTGTGGTGCTTTTGGGCCTGATTTACACCACCTACGGCCTCCCCGCGGAACGGGAAATCGTGGTCTGGTACGTGGAACCCAATTCCCCGGCCATGCAAGCCGGGATGCAACCGGGTGACCGCATCCTGGCCGTCGATGGCCAGCCGGTCCAGGACGTGCAGACCCTGCACCTGTTGATTCGCGAGCGCCTGGGCCGGCCCATGCGGGTCACCGTCCGCCGTGGGGAGCAGACCCTGGACCTGCAGGTGGTCGCCCGCAAGAACCCGCCGCCGAACCAGGGGCCTATGGGCATCCGGGTGCTTCCCTATGGGTGGACGCCCGTTTCTTTCATCGAAGCGTGGACCTACGCCCTTAGAACAACCGGGGAATATGCGTATGCCCTGGCCAGTTTCCCCGTGCAGGTGCTGCAGGCCCGGTTCACGGGCGCCCCGCGGCCCGAAGGGGAACTCATCGGGTTCCGGGGCATGTACACTTCCCTGCGCAGCGCCTTCATGATTGACCGGCTGCTGGGGCACCGGCTGCCCGCGTATTCCTTTTCCCTGATTGCCATGTTGAGCATCTCCTTTGGGGTGCTGAACCTGATGCCCATCCCCGCGCTGGACGGCGGCCGGCTGGTCGTCATCCTTGGGGAAGCCCTGCTCCGCCGACGGCTGCCGGTGCGGGTGGAGTACGCCATCATGTTCCTGGGCTTCGTCTTCCTGATGTTCCTGATGGTGGTCATCAACCTGCGGGAGTGGTTGCCCCAATGAACTGGCAGGACCCTCGTGAACACCGACGGCAGCATCTGGACACCCTGCTCCACCGGCTGCAGCGGCAGGAAGCCGTGGACCGGGAGGACGTGGCCTTGCTTTCCGACCTGACGCCGGAAGAAGCCCGGACCTGGCGGGACGCGTGGCCCCGGCTCCCGGTGGAGACCCGTCGGCAGGTGTGCGCCTGGTTGTGCGAACTCCTGGACGAAGATGCGCGGCATTCCTTCTTCGAAATCGGGCGGATTGCCGTGGAGGACGAAGACCCCCAGGTCCGGGCCGCGGCCCTGCGCCTGCTGGCCATCGAGGATACCGAGGCCCGGACCGTGGTCACGCTGCTCATCCGCCACCTGTGGGACGAAGACGAGGGCGTGCGGGCCCAGGCGGCCGAGGGGCTGGCCCTGTACGTGCTGATGGGCATGGTGGACCGGCTGCCCCGCAAGTTGTTCCGCCGCGCGGTGGCCGCGCTGCTGCACGTGTTGCACGAAGCCCCGCCCACCGCACCGGTGTGGTCCAACGCGCTCAAGGCCGTCAGTTACACCGACCTGGACCACCTCAAGGACCTGCTGGAATTCGCCTACTACCAGGGCGACCCGCGGCTCCGGGCCGCTTCCTTGATTGCCATGGGCCGCACCCTGAACCCCGAATGGCACCGCTACATCCTGGCGGACCTGCAGCACACGCAGCCCCAGGTGCGGGCCGCGGCCGCCGAAGCCGCAGGGTTCGCGGAAATCAAAGAGGCCCTGGACGACCTCCTCTACCTGCTCACCGACGCGGTCCGGGAGGTCCGCATGGCCGCGGCCTGGGCGGTTTCGGAGATTTCCGACGACGAGGCCCACCTGGACGTGCTGGAACAGGCCTGGATGCAGGCCGAAGACGACGAAGAACGGGCGGCCATGGAGGATGCCCTTTCCAACCTCCAGTTCCGCCTGATGCGCCAGGAACTCAACCTGCTGGACCTGGCCCTCAAAGAGGGCCTGGACGAACCCCCGCAGCTGGACTTCCGGGACGAGGACGAACCCCGCGGGAGCAACGGCGAGCACCCGGCCTGAACCGGCCCGAACGCGCCGAAACGCTCTGGAAGGTTGCGGTATAAACCCAAACGTCATATGCGCCGAGGTTCCCTTTTGCTGGAAAGGTGGTTTCGCCCAGCCCGCAGGCTCGCGGGCGGCTCCCTGGTGCGCGGTGCACGGGCACGGGGGGTTGGCTTCCCCCTCGCCCTGCTGCTGGCCCTCATGCTTCTGGCCGGCCGGCCGAGGCAGGTGGGGGCCGGGGCCGTGCTTTCCCCCCAGGTGGAACACCGCTTTGGCGAATACGTGCGCATCTCCCTCCAGATGACCACGGACCGGCCCGTGGCCGAGGTGCTGCTGTTCGTGCACCCCCAGGGGACGCTCCAGACCTACACCCATACCATGGAACCCGATGGGGACGGGTGGACGTACCGGTTTTCCCCCCAGGTCTGGCCGCTCCCCGCCTTTTCCCTGGTGTACTACTGGTTCCAGATTACCTACCAGGACGGCGGGCAGGAGACCACGCCTTCCTACACCTTCACCTACACCGACAACCGCTTTGCCTGGAAGCAACTGACTCTGGAACCGCTGACCCTGTACTGGTACGCAGGACCTGAAGACCTGCCCCAGACCGTGCTCAACGCGGCCTTTGCCGCGATGCAGCGGGTGCGAAGCCAGTGGTACGCGCCCCGGCCTTCCCAGGTGGAAATCTACCTTTACCAGGACCCCGCGGCCTACCAGAGCCTGATGCCCAACCAGCCGGAATGGGCGCAGGCCCACACCCTGGGGCACCGCATCTTCCTGCTGGCCAACCTGGACGTAGCCAGCCTGGAGCGCTACGTGGCCCATGAAATGGGCCATGTGATGCAGTATGCCGCGGTGGGCCGGCGGGTGCATCGGCTCCCCTGGTGGTTGCAGGAAGGGCTGGCCTCCCTGGCCGAGCCGGACCTCCCGGCCCTCTACCAGCAGGCCCTGAACACCGCGGTCCTGCAGGGGGAATGGCTGCCGCTGACTTCCCTGTGCACGCCGCCCCAGGCCTCGGACCAGGCCCGTCGGCTGCTGGCCTATGCCGAGGCCGCGTCCTTCGTCGGGTTCCTGCACCGCACGTATGGCCCGGAGGCCCTGGCCCGGCTGGTGCAGGTGTATGCCGGGGGTGCGGCGTGCGAACAGGGCGTCCAGCAGGTGCTGGGGCAGACCCTCCCCGAACTGGAACAGGCGTGGAAGGCCCGCACGTGGGTGCAGCATCCGGGGGCGTTGCGCCTGCGCATCGCGGAATGGGCCGTGGGCGTGTTGGGTTTGGGCTTTCTCCTGCTTTCCACAGGGGCCAGCCTCTACTGGCTCTATCGCCAGGGCCTTGGCCACGGGACGCGGCGCCGGGCGTCGGGCCGGTGAAAAGGGCCTTGACGCTCCGGGGATTCCAAGCGCCCCCGGAGCCACGGAGGACACGGAGGCCTCCATCGTAAAACTTTGCTTCGTGCTCCCTGTGTCTCTGTGTGATGTTATCCTCCCACCGCCGCCACCGACCATCCCCGCGGCCTGGCTTTACGGTATACTGAAACCCAGCATAAACCGAGAAATCCGGGGTCCCCTTGCTTGGAGGTTGGGATGCTTCACTTCGACCGGTTCACCGAGAGCGCGCAAGACGCTGCCCGTCGCGCGGTGGAATTGATGCAGCGCTACGGGCATTCCCAGTTGGATACCGAACACATCTTCCTGGCCTTGTTGGAACAGCGGGACGGCCAGGTCCCCCGCATTCTCGCCCATCTGGGCGTGGATGTGGACGCCCTCCGCGGCCGCCTGGACGCGCTGCTGCGCCAGACGCCCAAAATCGGGGTCTATGGCCGGGGCGCGGGCCAGGTCTTCGTCACCCCCCGCGTCCGGCGGCTCACGGATATGGCCCAGATGGAAGCCAACCAGATGGGGGACCGTTACATCTCCACAGAGCACCTGCTTTTGGCCATCCTCAACGAACCCCACTCCCCTTCGGGCCGCTTGCTTGGGGAGTTCGGCGTGACCAAGAAGCGGGTCTACGAGGCCATTCGGCAGTTGCGGGGTGGCCGTCGGGTCACCCGTAAGGATGCCGAATCCCGCTTCCGGGTGCTGGAGAAGTTCACCCGCGACCTGACCCAGGCCGCGCGGGAGGGCCGCCTGGACCCGGTCATCGGCCGGGAAGAGGAGATTCAGCGCATCATGCAAATCCTGTGCCGGCGCACCAAGAACAACCCGGTGCTGATTGGCGAGGCCGGGGTGGGCAAGACGGCCATCGTCGAGGGCCTGGCCCAGCGGCTGGTCAGCGGCCAGGTGCCGGACATCCTGGAAGGCAAACGCATCCTCAGCCTGGACATGGCCGCGCTGATTGCCGGTACCCGCTTCCGGGGCGACTTCGAGGAGCGGCTCAAGGCCCTGATGGAGGAAATCCGCAACGCCCAGGGCGAAATCATCCTGTTCATCGACGAACTGCACACCGTGGTGGGCGCGGGTTCGGCCCAGGGCGCGCTGGACGCGGCCAACATCCTCAAGCCCGCGCTGGCCCGGGGCGAACTGCAGTGCATCGGCGCCACCACGCCCGAAGAGTACCACCGCTTCATCGAGAAAGACGCGGCCTTGGAGCGCCGCTTCGCGCCGGTCTATGTGGAGGAACCTTCGATTGAGGAAACCATCGAGATGCTGCGGGGCCTCAAGGAGCGCTACGAGGCCCACCACGGCGTCCGCTTTACCGACGAGGCCCTGGTCGCGGCCGCGCGGCTGGCCGAACGCTACATTCCGGACCGGCACCTGCCGGACAAGGCCATCGACCTGCTGGATGAGGCCGCGGCGCGGCGGCGCATTCAACTGCATTCCTACCCCGAAGACCTGCAGGCGATGCGTCGGCAAATCGCCAGCCTCAAGGAACGGGAAGAGGAAACGGCCCAGCGCCGCGAGTACGCGACCATGGCCCAACTGCGCACCCAGCGCTCCTACCTGGAGCAGGAGTTCCGCAAACGCCTGCAGGCCTGGCGGGAGGAACAGGGGCTTTCCGAGGTCATCGACGCGGACGCGGTGGCCCAGGTGGTCTCCCAGTGGACCGGCATCCCCGTCAGCCGCCTGCTGGAAGAGGAGCGGGCCCGGCTGTTGCATCTGGAGGACCTGCTCCACCGCCGGGTGGTGGGCCAGGAAGCGGCCATCCGCGCCTTGGCCGATGCCATCCGTCGGGCCCGGGCCGGCCTCAAGAACCCGCGGAAGCCCATCGGTTCCTTCATCTTCATTGGCCCTTCGGGTGTGGGCAAGACCGAACTGGCCAAGGCCCTGGCCGAAGTGCTCTTTGACGACGAGGACGCGCTGGTGCGCATCGACATGAGCGAGTACCGGGAGGAGCATTCGGTGGCCCGGCTCTTTGGCGCGCCGCCCGGTTACGTGGGCTACGAAGAGGGCGGTCAACTGACCGAAGCCGTGCGCCGGCGTCCGTATCGGGTCGTGTTGTTCGACGAAATCGAAAAGGCCCATCCCCGGGTGTGGAACGTGCTGCTTCAGGTGCTGGACGAAGGCCGGTTGACCGACGGCCAGGGACGCATTGCCGACTTCCGCAACACGGTCATCATCATGACCAGCAACCTGGGCACGGAATTCGTGCGCAAGGGCGGCCGCCTGGGCTTTGTGCAGGAGGAAAGCGACCTGGAGGACCGGGCCCTGGAGGAGAAAATCCGCAAGGCCCTGAAGGAGACCTTCCGGCCCGAATTTCTCAACCGGGTGGACGAAATCATCGTGTTCTCCTCCCTCACGCAAGAGGACATGCAGGCCATCGTGGACCTGCAGATGGAGCACCTGCGGGCCCGGTTGGGTGAACAGGGCCTGGACCTGGCCTGGACCGAGGCGGCCCGCGCGTGGCTGGCCCAACAC
>JALXBY010000292.1 GCA_026991215.1 Anaerolineales bacterium | reverse complement strand
CACATCAGCGTCATGGACGCCCAGGGCCTCATCCTGAGCATGACCGTGACCGCGGGGGAGGACGCGGGTTTCGTGGTCCCAGGCACGGGCATCCAACTCAACAACATGCTGGGGGAAGCCGACCTGAACCCCGAAGGGTTCCACCGCCTGCCGGCCGGTGCCCGCCTGGGCACCATGATGACGCCCCTCATCGCGGTGCACCCCGACGGCCGACGTTTTGCCGTAGGCAGCGGGGGCAGCGCGCGCATCCGGGATGCCGTGCTCCAGGTCTTCAGCGCGTTCGTGGACTTCGACCTGGACCTGACCACAGGCGTACAGGCCCCCAGGGTCCACCTGGATGGCGACGACGTGCTCCACCTGGAACACGGGGTTCCCGAAACCGTGGCCGCGGCCCTGCAGCAACGGGGCTACCGGGTGCACCTGTGGCCCACCACCAGCATCTTCTTCGGCGGCGCGCACGCGGTGGCCCTCACCGCTTCCGATTCCCCCCAGGCGGCCGGCGACCCCCGACGCGGGGGCGCGGGCCTCGTGGTCCCACCTTCCCCACCGCAGGTTTGATATGTCTTTTCAGGTCATAAGGTTGGAAAGACGAATTTCGGGTATAATGGGGCACGCCAACACCGATGCAGGAGGAAAGGGACATGGGTTACACCATCATCCAGGTGCCGGAAGGCGGTGAGAAGATTCGTAAGAGCGGCGACACCCTCATCGTGCCCGACAACCCCATCATCCCCTTCATCGAAGGCGATGGCACCGGGCCGGACATCTGGCGGGCGGCCGTCCGGGTGTTCAACGCCGCGGTGGAAAAGGCCTACAAGGGCCGCCGGAAGATTTTCTGGATGGAGGTCTACGCCGGCGAGAAGGCCTACAAGAAGTTCGGGGAATGGCTGCCCGACGAGACCCTCCAGGCCTTCAAGGAGTTCCTCATCGGCATCAAAGGCCCCCTGACCACGCCTGTGGGCGGCGGCATCCGCTCCCTCAACGTCGCCATCCGCAAGGCCCTGGACCTTTACGTATGCCAGCGGCCCGTGCGCTGGTTCCCGGGCGTGCCTTCCCCCATCAAACACCCCGAATGGGTGGACATGGTGGTCTTCCGGGAGAACACCGAAGACATCTACGCCGGCATCGAGTTCGAGGTGGGCACGCCTGAGTGGAAGAAGTTCATGCAACTCCTCAAAGAGCATTTCCCCGAAGAGTACGCCAAGATGCGCTTCCCGGAGACTTCGGGCATCGGCATCAAGCCGGTTTCCGAAGAGGGGAGCAAGCGGCTGGTGCGGGCGGCCATCAAGTGGGGCCTGGCCAACGGCCGGCGCAGCGTGACCCTGGTGCACAAGGGCAACATCATGAAGTACACCGAGGGCGCGTTCCGCAAGTGGGGCTACGAGGTGGCCGAGGAAGAGTTCGGCGACAAGGTGTACACCTGGATGATGTGGGAACGCACCAAGCAGGAAAAGGGCGTGGACGCGGCCAACGAGGAAATGCGCCGGGCCATCGAAGAGGAGGGCCGCCTGCTGGTCAAGGACGTGATTGCGGACATCTGCTTCCAGCAAACCCTGACCCGGCCCAAGGAGTTCGACATCCTGGCCACCATGAACCTGAACGGCGATTACCTCTCCGACGCGCTGGCCGCGTACGTGGGCGGCATCGGCATCGCGCCCGGCGGCAACATCAACTACGATACCGGCCACGCGGTCTTCGAGGCCACCCACGGCACCGCGCCCAAATACGCCGGCCTGGACAAGGTCAACCCCTCCTCCGTCATCCTCTCCGGCGAGATGATGTTCCGCTACATGGGCTGGCACGAGGCCGCGGACCTCATCATCAAGGGCATCTCCGGCGCGATTGCGGCCAAGACCGTGACCTACGACTTCCACCGCCTGATGGAAGGCGCCACCCTGCTCAAAACCTCCGAGTTCGGCGACGCCATCATCAAGCACATGGACGATTGAGCCATTGCCCCTCAGGGGAAACGAGAAAGGCCGCGGGGACCCCGCGGCCTTTCCTTTTCCCACCACCGACCGCCAACTGCCGACCGCCGACCGCAGACCGCAGACCGCAGACCGCAGACCGCAGACCGCCCTCAATACATCGGCTCCCGTGCCCGGCCGCTGCGAACCCGTTCCATCCATGCCCGCAGTTGGGCCTCCTCCCCCCGCAGCAGCGCCTGCCGGAACAGTTCCAGTACGTCCTGCACCTGTTCCAGGGCCTCCAGCACCGGCTCCAGGTTGGTCATCAGGATGTCCAGCATCATCTGCTGGGAGGAAGCGGCCAGCCGGGTCATGGAACGCCAGCCCGGTCCAACGACCTCCTGGGCCTCTTCGGGCAGGCTCAGGGCCAGGGCCAGGCTGAGCAAATAGGGCATGTGGCTGGTGAAGGCCAACAACCGGTCGTGGGTTTCCGGGTCCATCCATACAGGCCGGGCCTCCAGGAGCCGGACCAGGCCCTCGGCAAAGGCCCGGGCCCGCGGGCCGGTCCGGGGCAAAGGCGTGAGCACGAAGGCCGCGCCGCGGAACAAATCGGCCTGGGCGTGGGCCAGACCTGCCTTTTCCTTCCCCGCGATGGGGTGCCCGCCAATGGGGTCGAAGCGGGGGGGAAGGTAAGCCATGGCCCGGCACACCGCGGCCTTGGTGGAACCCACGTCCATGACGACGGCCGGATGCGGCATCAGGCGGGGGAGGCGGTACAGCCATTCCTCGATGGCCCGCACCGGCGCGGCCAGAAGCACCACGTTGGCGTGCCGCAGCGCGTCTTCCGGCCGGTCCACCACATCCCCCAGGCCCCAGGAACGGGCCAGCACCCGCGTGCGGGGGTCGGGGTCGTAGAGGTACAGACCGCCCACCCGCCCCCGCAGGGCCAGGGCCAGGGAGCCACCAATCAACCCTGTACCCAGGATGGCCACCCGATACCGTCGAAAATCATCCTCCATGGGTGTTCCCTCCAGGTGAGGTGACCGGCAGGGAGGCCCGCATCTCCTGCAACACCTGGGCAATGGCCCGGACTTCCCGGACCAGTTGGGCGAAGCGTTCCGGCTTCAGGGACTGCCCGCCGTCAGAAAGGGCCTCCTCCGGTCGTGGGTGCACTTCTATGATAAGCCCATCCGCGCCGGCGGCAATCCCGGCCCGGGCGATGGGCAGCACGTACTCCCAATGCCCGGTGCTGTGGCTGGGGTCCAGAATCACCGGCAGGTGGCTGGCCCGCTTGAGCACGGGGATGGCGTTGATGTCCGTGGTGTTGCGGGTGCTGGTCTCGAAGGTGCGGATGCCCCGCTCGCAGAGCACCACCTGCCAGTTGCCTTCGTTGAGGATGTACTCCGCGGCCAGGAGGAATTCGTTCAGGGTGGCGCTCATGCCCCGTTTGAGCAGCACGGGGTGCCCACTGCGGCCCGCGGCCCGCAGCAAGGGGAAGTTCTGCATGTTCCTGGCCCCGATTTGGAGCATGTCCACGTAGGAGGCGACCACGGGCACCATCTCCGGTTCCATGACCTCGGTGACCACGGGCAATCCCGTGGCTTCCCGGGCCTCGGCCAGGTATTCCAGCCCCTTGAGGCCCAGCCCCTGGAAGGAGTAGGGCGAGGTCCGCGGCTTGAACGCGCCGCCCCGCAGCATGTTCGCGCCGGCCTCCCGCACCGCGTGGGCCGTCTCCAGCAGTTGGGAACGGCTTTCCACCGAACACGGCCCCGCGATGATGACGATGTCCTCCCCGCCAAAGCGCACGGGGCCTACCTGCACCTGGGTGTCTTCCGGATGGAACTCTCGGGAGGCCAGTTTGTAGGGTTTGGAAATCCGCACCACATCGGCCACCCCGGGCAGATGGCGGAAGATGCCAGGCTCCACGTTGCGGGTATCCCCCACCACCCCGATGACCGTGCGCTCCCGGCCCCGGGAAACGTGGGGCGTCAGGCCATGTTCCCGGATGTTTTCCACCACCCGGTCGATGTCCTCTTCGGTGGCTTGG
>JALXBY010000291.1 GCA_026991215.1 Anaerolineales bacterium | reverse complement strand
GGATTCCCCAAACCGCTGGGCTGGCAGGATGAACGCGGCGGCCATGACCGCACACAGGGTCAGGGCCACCAGCCCCAGGGCCAGGAAGAAGCCCCAGGCTCGCTTACTTTTCCGCGTCTGGTTTTGCGTCGTCGGTACGGGTTCCGGCTGCAGCACTGCCGGAGGTATCGTCGTCACCTTGCAACCCCTCACGGAAGGCTCGTACGCCCCTGCCCAGTTCGGCCATGACCTGGCTGATGCGGCCTACGCCGAAGAGCAAGAGCACGATGACCAGGATGATAATCCATTCCCACGAACCAAGCATGGCCTGCCTCCTATGGGTCGCCGATGTACACACGCGTGCCAGCACCAAGGCCGGGCACCCCCCATTGTACTACCGCGGCCTTGCCTCGACACCCACGAACGACTGCCAATCCGCAAGCCGCCTTCGGTTCCCCCTGGTATAATGCTGCCCGCACATCTCGGCAGAGGAGGATGCACCATGGGCAAGGGCGACCGGCGGACCCGCCGGGGCAAGATCTGGCACGGCTCCTATGGGAAATACCGACCCAAGCCCAAGAAGAAGCGCAAGAAGAAGCAGCAACTCCAGGGCGGGGAAGCCTCCACCCGTCCC
Source organism: Anaerolineales bacterium (assembly GCA_026991215.1). GTDB lineage: Bacteria > Chloroflexota > Anaerolineae > Anaerolineales > DRMV01 > S139-71. Next base: position 3,350 of record JALXBY010000291.1, on the reverse strand, counting down.
AACAGTAACGGAAAGGCGCGGCCCGGCCGCGCCTTTCGTATGTCAACAGGCTACGCGCGGACTTGTTCGAGGCGTTTTCTCGCATCTCGAATCATGTTCTGGATTTCCAGGTCGATAATGCGTTCAGCCAACCGCTCACGGATGCCCGTGACCTGGGCCATGGCCTGGATGTAACTCAGGTGGTAGGATTCCGCAATCAGCCCCGCGACCACATCGGTCACCCGTTTGAACGCAGTGTAGACCCGAAAGGCCTTGGGACCGTCGAAGTTTTCCAAGCACTTGCGGGCGAACACCTGCTGTATCCGACTCATCATCCCCAACATGAAGGGGTTGATGACCCCACGGGGAATGTGCAACAACCCCACGTACCACTGCCATTCCCAAAAAGTCGGTGAGGGTTCGCCTCGCACCACCGTAAGGTACCACTGTTTGAGGGTCTGTTCCCGCTTGGGGCGTTCATCCGGCTGGAAGACCTGCGCGGTAGGCGGGTAAGCAAAGAGCACGTCGTAGAATTCCTTGGCCAATGCATCAGCCCAGGTTTGGGTGATCGGGTAACTTTCGCGCAGCACCTGCCAGTCTTCGTCGGTCAGGCCAACCAGGGTGATAAGATGTTGCAGCGTGGCTTCCAGCATGACATCACCTCCCGCAAGGGGATGCTACCATAACTCCCTTAACCTGACATGCGGATTAAAGATGCGGTTTACAACCCACCATTTGGACATTTGACCTTTTCTTTGAGGCTGTACAAACATTTGTGCCAGGAGGTGCCCCATGGCCGAACCCCAAACGTGGCAGTACATCCGCAAGGCCGCGGACTGGCAAAAGGTGAAGGACTACCAGGACATCACTTACTACAAAGCCCAGGGCGTGGCCCGCATCGCGTTCAACCGGCCCGAAGTGCGCAACGCCTTCCGGCCGGAGACCATCGACGAGATGATCGAGGCTTTCCGGGACGCCTGGCTGGATACCTCCATCGGCACGGTGCTGCTCACGGGCGAGGGGCCTTCGCCCAAGGATGGCGGCTGGGCCTTTTCCGCCGGCGGGGACCAGCGGGTGCGCACCAAAGGTGGGTATGCCGGCGGCTACGAACTCCCCCGGTTGCACGTGCTGGAACTGCAACGCATCATCCGCTTCATGCCGAAGGTGGTAATTGCCGTGGTCCCCGGCTGGGCCGTGGGCGGCGGGCACAGCCTGCACGTGGTGTGCGACCTGACCATCGCCAGCAAGGAGCACGCCCGCTTCCAGCAGGCCGACGCGCGTGTGGCCAGTTTCGATGGCGGCTACGGCTCGGCTTACCTGGCCCGGCACATCGGCCAGAAGCGGGCGCGCGAGGTCTTCTTCCTGGAAAAGGTCTACACCGCGGAAGAGGCCTACCAGATGGGCATGGTCAACGCGGTGGTGCCCCATGAGGACCTGGAGGTCGTGGCCTTTGAATGGGCCCAGACCATCAACCGCAAAAGCCCCATGAGCATCCGGTTCCTCAAATACGCCTTCAACCTGGTCGATGACGGCCTGGTCGGGCAACAACTGTTCGCCGGCGAAGCCACCCGCCTGGCCTACATGACCGAAGAAGCCGAAGAGGGCCGAAACGCCTTCCTGGAAAAGCGGCCCCCGCGTTTCGACCAATTCCCCCGCTGGCCATGACCGGCTTGGGGAAACCCCTGTAACCTGGCCCACCAAAAGGGGTTATATGTTATGCCCCTTTGCAGGGGAACGGCGTCAATCTCCCTTCCCCAGGAGGTTTGTGTATGTCCAAAATCGCGCTGGTGACCGATAGCACGGCCTACCTGCCGGCCGATTTGGTCGAACGGTACGGTATCCACGTGGTCCCCGTTCGGGTGATTTGGGAAGGCAAGACCTACCGGGACGGCGTGGACATCACGGCCGAAGAGGTCTACGCCCTGCTCAAAGAACGCAAGACCCTGCCCACCACGTCCCAGCCCCCGGCCCAGGACTTCGTGGATTTGTTCCGCCGCCTGCACGAAGAAGGCAAGGAAATTCTGGGGATTTTCATCGCCAAGGTACTTTCCGGGACTATCGATTCGGCCCGGCAGGCGCAACAGATGGTGCCGGAAGCGCGCATCGAAATCGTAGACTCCCACGCCACCATGATGGACCTGGGGTTCCAGGTACTGGCTGTGGCCCGTGCCCTGGAAGCCAACCCGGATATGACCCTGGAGGAAGCCAAAGCCCTGGCGGAACAGGCCCGCAACTATACCGGCCTGGTTTTCATGGTAGATACGCTGGAATACCTGCACCGGGGTGGACGCATTGGCGGCGCGGCCCGGTGGGTGGGCACCTTGCTCAACCTCAAACCCTTGCTGACTCTGAACGAACAGGGCGTGATTACCCCCATCGAGCGGGTCCGCACCCGCAAGAAGGCCCTGGCCCGCATGCTGGACTTGCTGGAAGAGCGCATTGGGGACCGGCGCCCCTTGCGTCTGGCCACCATGCACGTGGCGGCCGAGGAAGAAGCCCGGAAACTCCTGGAGCGGGCCAGGGAACGCTTCCAGCCCGATGAGATGCTGCTTACCGGTGCAAGCCCTGCGGTGGGCGTCCACATCGGTCCCGGAGGCCTGGGCCTGGCCTACATGGTGGGCATGTAAGCCGCGCGGCCACGGAAACCAAAGGGGCGGCCGTCCAACCTGGGCGACCGCCCCTTTCTCCATAAAACCCTGCACACTGCGCACCGCGAACTGCGGACTGCTCATTACTCACTGCTCACTGCCTCCCACCGTTTTTTAAGGTACAGGGCATCCTCCTCCAGAATGGGACTTTCCACGAGCAAGCGGCCCTGCGCGCCGAAGTCCCGCAGCGCCCGAAGGATGGCGTCCAGGTCCAGGTCGGCTTCGGCAAAGACCAGGTGCTCCTTTTCCCCCTTGGGGCCATAGTCGATGCCCGAAAGGTGGATGTGCAACCGTTTCAAGGCATCCTCGCCCAGGGCCTTACCGTAGGCTTCCAGCACCCTGGCCCATTCGTCGTAAGTGTTCATGGAGCCGTCACCGGCCCGGGCGTGCAGGTGGGCGAAATCCAGGCAGGGTTCCACCCATTCGGGAAAGGCCCGGCTCATGGCCAGCACGTCTTCCAGGGAACCCAGCATGGCCGGTTTGCCCATGGTCTCCGGCCGCAAGCGCACCCGGACCCCGCGCGCCTCCAGTTCCCGGATGACCTCCTCCAGTCGGCGCAGGGCCACCGGGAGCACCGCTTCCGGCGCAGCACCGAAATAGGAGCCGGGGTGGAAGACGATGTCCGTCGCGCCGGCCAGGGCGCCGTAATACGCGGCGTCCAACAGGCGCTTCTTGGACTTGGGCCACTCGTCTTCCCGCGCGTTCAGGTTGATGTAATAGGGC
>JALXBY010000290.1 GCA_026991215.1 Anaerolineales bacterium | reverse complement strand
TCAGCACCATACTGGCTGCTACCTTCACCCCCAGGGTGCCCATGATGGCGGCCACTCCCCGGTAACTCAGACCCAACACATAAAGCAGCACCATCAACTGCTCGGCCCGCAGGCTGAAACGGCCTTCGGGTGAAACCCCTTGGGGATACACCGTCCAGGTGGTATCACAGGCCTTGCACCGCAAACGCACCAATTGCACTTCCTGCACAGCCCAATCCCGGATGGCCCGTCGGCGCCGAGCGTGCACGCGCACGCGCTCGCTTCCACAACGGGGGCAGCGTTGTACTTCTGGCGAAAGTTGGGGCCTGGTCTGCAGGGGGCTCAAGCGCACTTGATGCATCGCCAATCCTCCCTGGGGCAGGTTCCTTTCTCCGAATTTTAACCTATGCACTTACTTTTGAACAGTCGTCCACACCCATTTCCCTTGACCTCTACCCCGCTTCCCGTAGAATGATGCACGTCACAGACGGGCAGGAGTAGTAGGCCATCCGCCAGCGAGCCGGGGAGGGTGGAAGCCCGGCAGGGCGCCAGCGGAGCGCCGTCAAGGCCGAACTCGCCTGCCCAGGCCCGTGCGGTGAACGGCCTAAAGGCCCTGAGCCGTACCGGTCTCCCCACGTTACGGGGAGCGAGGGCTGGAGAGGCCATCCCTCTCCAGAACCAGGGTGGTACCGCGGGCAAATTCCCGTCCCTGTGGGACGGGAATTTTTTGTTAAAAGCCTTGGGAAGGTGCTTCGCACCTTCCCAAGCATATCCCCCAGGGAGGTGTCTCATGGCTCGTCCATACATCCCCCACGAAATCGAACCCAAATGGCAGGAGCGCTGGGAAAAGGACGGCATCCATCACGCCGACGTGGACCCCAACAAGCCCAAGCACTACGCCCTCACCATGTTCCCCTACCCCAGTGGGGACCTGCACATCGGCCACTGGTATGCCATGGTGCCTTCCGACGCGCGGGCCAGGTTCATGCGCATGCGGGGCTACAACGTGCTCTTCCCCATGGGCTTCGACGCCTTCGGCCTGCCCGCGGAAAACGCGGCCATCCGCCGGGGCATTCACCCCAAGGTGTGGACGTATCAGAACATCGAGCGGATGCGGAAACAGCTCCGCTCCATGGGCGCGATGTTCGACTGGCGCCGGGAGGTGGTCACCTGTGACCCCGAATACTACCGGTGGAACCAGTACTGGTTCATCCAGATGTACAAGCACGGCCTGGCCTACCGCAAACTCGCGCCCGTAGACTGGTGCCCCCGCTGCAACACCACCCTGGCCCGGGAACAGGTCATTGGCGAAGAACGGGTGTGCGAACGCTGCGGCACGCCCGTTATCAAGCGCAACCTGGAACAGTGGTTCCTGAAAATCACCGCGTACGCGGAAGAACTCAAGGACTTCTCCCACCTGGACTGGCCGGAAAAGGTCATCAATGCGCAGCGCCAGTGGATTGGCGACCGTTCTGAGGGCGCCAACGTGGTCTTCCGCACCGAGCAGGGGCACCCCATCGAAATCTTCACCACCCGGCCCGATACCCTCTGGGGCGCGACCTTCATGGTCCTCGCGCCGGAGCACCCCCTGCTGGACGAAATCGTGCCCGAAAGCCACCAAAAGCAGGTGGACGAATACCGCCACAGGGCCGCGCGGCTTTCGGACATCGAACGCACCGCGGAGGAACGGGAGAAAACCGGCGTGTTCACCGGCGCGTACGCCATCAACCCCGTCAACGGGGAGCGCATCCCCATCTGGATTGCCGACTACGTGCTCATGACCTACGGCACCGGCGCGATCATGGCCGTACCCGCCCACGACCAACGGGACTTCGAATTCGCCAAGAAGTACGGCCTGGAAATCCGGCCCGTCATCTTCCCCCTGGACGAGGACGGCAACCCCATCCCCCTGGACCCCGCGACCATGACCGAGGCCTACGAAGGCCCGGGCGTCATGGTGAACAGTGGTCCCCTCACCGGCACCCGCATCGTCAAGGCCAAGGGCTGGGACGACCCCGGCATCATGAAGGTCATCGAATGGCTGGAGGCCCAGGGCATCGGCGAGCGGGCCTACCAGTACCGCCTGCGGGACTGGCTCATCTCCCGCCAGCGGTATTGGGGCACGCCCATCCCCATGGTCTACTGCGAGAAGTGCGGCTGGAACCCCGTTCCCGAAGACCAATTGCCCGTCACCCTGCCCGACGACGAACACGTCCAGTGGAAACCCACGGGTGAAAGCCCCCTGACCTATCACCCCACCTGGAAGCACACCACCTGCCCGGTGTGCGGCGGCCCCGCGGTGCGGGAAACGGATACCATGGACACCTTTATCGATTCCTCCTGGTACCACCTGGCTTACCTGCAACTGGGCACCCTGGAGAAGGAGCCGTTCGACAAGAAGGAATACGAATACTGGTTCCCCGTGGACACCTACACCGGCGGTGCGGAACACGCGACCATGCACCTGCTCTACGTGCGTTTCTTCCACAAGGCCCTGCGGGATATGGGCTTCGTGGACGGTCCCGAACCCATGATTCAACTGCGCTGCCAGGGCGTGGTCCTGGGCGAACCCCGGCCCGGCGATTTCGTCGTGGTGGAAGGGGAATGGACCCAGAAACCCACCGCGATGACCGCGCGGCGCATCCGCGTGGTGCGCGCGTCCCAGGAGATCCGCCACCTGCCCCGGGAGCAGTGGGGCGAGTTCCGGGTAGAAGACGGGGCCATCTGGGGCGAGGTCTACTTCCGGGATGAACACCTGGTCCACGTGCGGGTGAACCCCTACCGGCCCGACGAAGGGGACAAGGGCGAGCACGCACAACTGGTGGTGGTCACGGTCATGCCCGAAACCCAGGTGGAAATCCCCGGCAAGCCCGACGCGGGCCACATGGAACTGACCTACCATCTGGGCGTGGAGAAGATGTCCAAGTCCAAGTTCAACGTGGTGGAGCCGGGGCCGCTGGTTGACCAATATGGTGCGGATACGGTGCGGGCTTACCTCATGTTCTTCGCCCGATGGGAAAAGGGCGGCCCGTGGGACAGCCGCGGCATCGAAGGTGTGGCCCGGTGGCTGCGCCGCGTCTGGAACCTGGTGCACGAATCCGCGGAAGCCCCGCGGCGGGAGGACGCGGACCCGGACAAGGTCCGCCAGTTGCGGTACCACGTCCACAGCACGTTGAAGAAAGTCACCCACGACCTGGAGAACTTCGACTTCAACACCGCGGTAGCCGCACTCATGGAACTCATGAACGCCCTGGGCAACCTCAAGAAGGACCTGATGGGCACCGCGGCCTGGGACGAGGCCCTGGACGTCTACCTGCGGATGCTCGCGCCCATCGCGCCTCACATGGCCGAAGAACTTTGGACCGAGGTCCTGGGCAAGCCCTACTCGGTGCACCAGCAGGCCTGGCCAGAAGTCGATGAAGAAGCGGCCCGCGCGCCGGAGTTCACCCTGGTGATTCAGGTAAACGGCAAGGTACGTGCCCGCATCCAGGTTCCCGTGGACATCACCGAAGAGGAGGCCAAGCGCCTGGCGTTGGAGCACCCGGCAGTGCAGCGCCGGCTGGATGGCCGGGAACCCAAGCGAGTGATTTACGTGCCGGGCAAGTTGGTGAACATCGTGGTATAGCGGGGCCGGGGTTTCCTCCAAATTCCCGTTTCGCCCTGGGGCGGGCCTGGTATAATAGCGCCCGCTTGAATCCCGCTTCCCCGTCCCCGTGGGCTGGAAGGGTTTCCACGCGGGGCGGTGAAGTGAAGTTGGGAGGCTGTGATGCGCTACGCCATCGTAGAAGCCATGGGGCACCAGTACCGGGTCGCCCCCAACGAGTACCTGGAGGTGGACCGCCTGCCCTTTGAGGTGGGCGACGAGGTCGAACTGGAGCGGGTGCTCCTGGTGGTGGATGGTGACCAGGTCTACGTGGGCACCCCCACCGTACCGGGGGCGCGGGTACGGGCCAGGGTCGTCGAGCACTTCAAGGGGCCGAAAATCCTGGTCTTCAAGTACAAGC
>JALXBY010000289.1 GCA_026991215.1 Anaerolineales bacterium | reverse complement strand
AGGACGTAGGCCAGGGTGTCCATGCCCGCGCCGCCGTATTCCTCCGGCACCTCAATGCCCATGAACCCCAGTTCCCCCATCTTGCGGATGGTCTCCAGGGGGAAACGTTCTTCCTTGTCGTACTTGGCCGCGACCGGCGCAATTTCCTTTTCCGCAAAGCGCCGGGCTTCTTCCCGAATCATCCGATGGTCCTCGGAAAGGAGGTGTTCAAACGCGAAGCGCCCCATGGATGGCCCTCCTGAAAGGTGTTGGTAGTTCAAGTATACCGGGTTGTCGTAACGTTGCCGGAAGGCCCGGCGGCCATCCAGAACGGATAAAAACACTCGGCTTGCTGGATTTGAATTGCCGACCGGGTTTTCTGCCCCTGTTATGGGCCTGCTGTGCCTGAGGTTTCGGTATAGCCAGAACGGTTCGTACACGTGCGGTGATCGGGTACATCACCCACAAAACGCCGCCATTCGTCCAGGGTGAGATTGCGTGGCAGCCGCCGGCAGACACGGGCCAGAAGTTCCTCTGGGTTTAGCGGAAAGACGTAGAAGGCGTCCTGGGACTTCATCACCAAATAACCCGCATCGGGCGTGAACCAGAGGCGCTCCACGGCCAGCCGGAATTCCACGATTTTCCGGCCGGTGGCCGCCTCGAACAACGCGACCTCCCTGCCCAGGGTAGCAAAATAACGCCCATCGGGGCTGAAATGGATCTGGCCAACCCACGCGCCTGCAAGCAAACGCAGGGTTTCCTTGCCCCTTGGGACATCCACCAGCACGACCGTACTGTATCCAGACGACCCGGACGCCGCGGCCAGACGGCGGCCATCCGGGCTGAAGGTCACGTCCCAGACGGCTTCTTCCATTTCCACTTGAAAAAGCACCTGGGCCTCCGCGACGTCGACCACGACCACGGTTCCATGGTCGTCGGCCGCGGCCAGGTAACGCCCGTCAGGGCTGAAGGCTACATCCGATGGGTTCCCCGTGAGGCGAAAGCGCCGGACCTCCCGCCCCGTAGACGTTTCGGTCAACACAACCGCACCGTCGCGGCTTGCCGTGGCCAGAAAACGACCGTTGGGGCTGAAAGCCACCTGTTCGATTTCGTTGCCATGGTGAATCCGGGTTCGCGCGCTACCGGTATGGGTCTCGAGGAGGTCCATGTCTCCACCATAGACCAGCGCCAGATACCGACCCTTCGGGCTGAAAATAAGGGATTTGACGTACGCCATAACAGGGACCTGGAAACGCGTCAACATGCGGCCAGACGCGCTTTCGAGAATTGTGACCATCCCATTACCCTGCACAACGGCCACGCGGCTTCCATCCGCGCTGAAGGCATCAGGCCCTGTCACATTGTTCACCCGCGCCAGGGTTTGCCCCGTGAAACCGTCGAGCAACAGGATCATGTCCTCCATGGCATAACGGAGGAGCAACGTGCGGCCCTGGGGAGCAAACCTAAACCGCGAGATCAAACCCTCTGGCACGGCGCGACGCATCACTTCCCGTTGGGTGGCGATGTCAAACGCAATTACATAGGAAGGGCCACGTTCCCCACCTTGGACGACCATGGCCACCAACCGCCCATCAGGACTGACGGCCGCTTGATACAGGGAGGCGTTGCTCAGGACAAAACGGATATGGCTCTGGCCCGTTGCCACGTCCTGCAAGATGAGGGAATCTTTGAACTCCATGACAAGGTGCCGACCATCCGGGGACAGGAAGGTCCGAAGGGATTTGCGCGGGATGCGGGCGCGTTCCCCCTGCACCCGAACAACCGCGACGGTGTCATCGCTGCTGATCGCGGCCAGGTATCTCCCCTTGGGGTCGAAGGTAAGATGCCGGACCTCCCCGCCAAGGTGGACGCGGCCCGCTTCCCAGCCCGTTTCAGCCTCGACCAAAGCCGCGCTGCCGTCTTCGCTGGCGGTGGCCAGGTAACGTCCGTCAGGGCTGAATTGCACCATGCGAACCGGTCTGTTGTGCTGGACCCGAACGATTTCCCGTGCGGCGGCAATATCCACCAATATGGCCGAACCGTCAACGCTCGCGGTGGCCAGGTAGCGTCCATCCGGGCTGAATGCTATAGCGTCGAGAAACCCGCTGTGGGAAATGCGAAGGACCTCCTGGGCCTCCGGCACCCGTAACAGGACGACGGCGCCATCCCCGGTGACCATGACCAGATGCTTTCCTTTGGGGCCGAAGGCGAGTTGGAGCACGTCCCATCGGTTCCAATAGCGCAGGCGGGCGAGTTGTTTGCCTGTGGCCGTGTCCGTAAGCACAAGGTCCCCCGTGCGGCTGGCCGTGGCCAGATAACGCCCATCGGGGCTGAAGATTGCGTGCGTCACGGCTTCGTCGTGGCGAATGCGGGCCAGGGGCTGCCCTGTTGCCACGTCCAGCAACACCGAAACGCCATCCCAGCCGCGAGTGGCCAGATAGCGCCCGTCCGGGCTGAAGACGGGTGAGTTGACACACTCCAATTCGAAATGCCGAATCCGGGCCACTTCCCAGATACCATCTCGATCTTCGATGCGGAGTAAACTCACCATCCCTTGCCCGGCTGTGGCCAAGTAACGCCCATGCGGGCTGAAGACCACGCTTCCCATGGATATAGGTGCGCCAAAGCGGTTCCGGTACCGGATGCGCGCGAGTTGCCGGCCGGTTTCCACGTCTACAAGGGCAACCTCACCCTGGTCGCTGGCTGTGGCCAGGAAACGTCCATCAGGGCTGAAGGCCAGGGCACTGATGGCCCCTTCATGAACAAGCCGGACGACTTCCCGCGCTGCGGCCACGTCGACCAACACGGCAACGCCATCGGCCCCGGCTGTGGCCAGATAGCGTCCATCTGGACTGAAAGCAAATCGTACATGGCCGTTATGGCGGACGTGGAACCCTTCCTGCCCGGCAGGAAGCCGTATCACCGAAACGTCATGGGTCCTGCCCTCGTGATAGATGGCCATGTACCGGCCCTTTGGTCCGATGCGGATGTCCCGCAGCCTGGCGTTGTATTGGATACGTGCAACTTCGCGGGCGGTATCGACCTCAATGAGCCGCACGATTCCATCCCGGCTTGCCGTGGCCAGATAGCGGCCATCGGGCGTGAAGATGGCACCCAGGACATGCTGCTCGTGGGTTATGGTGGTGTGCAGGGGGAGCCAGGTAAAGAGCACATCTTGCAAGATGTCATTGGCTTCGGCGGATGGCGCATAGCGCAGGGATTCGATGGCCAGCAACGGAGCAATCGCGGATTCGGTCGGCGTGTGGGGGTACTGGTACATGTACCAGGCCCGCAGGGCCAGTTGTGCGCCCAGGAGATGTTTTTGTTGGCGTATTACGGTCGCACGCCAGGCCCAAAAGGCGTAGGCGATGAATAGAGTAAGCACCCCCAGGAGCAGCAGAGACCGGGACCGTTGCCTGGGAAACATAAAGCCATTTCGGAATAGGCTTCTTGTAGTGCGCATCATAACACCCCTGGAAAGCAAGGCTGGTAGCCTTCGCCCGAAGTTGCCCAAAGGCGGCTTTGCACGGTACCCGTTTACGCGTAAAATAACCCCCGGAGGGATGGCCGAGTGGACGAAGGCGGGGGACTTGAAATCCCCTGTGGGCCTCGGGCCCACCGCGGGTTCGAATCCCGCTCCCTCCGCCTGAAGCCCGGGGGCCGGGGATTATTCCCGGTTCCCCCTTTTATGCACGACGGCCTGGCCATGTGAAAAACCCCACGGTTACCTGCCGTGGGGTTTATTTCCGAAAGTCCCCTATCCATTTCACATAGTCCAGTTTCCCGCGCACCTGATTGTATAACCTCCTGTCCCCTGTCCAGAGTTCCGCGCCCAAAATCTGGGCCAGAAGCAGATAATGTGCGTCATAGGCTACAGGCATTCCCAGTTCCCGGGCCAGGCTCCAGGCATCCTGATGCAAAGAGGCCATATCCACCAATTGAATGGACAGCCCCAAAAGCAATCGAAGGGCCTCGTGTTCCTCCTCCGGGGTGAGCAAACCCCGGTGGCCATACTTGCGCACCACCGAGGCTACTTCGTACCCCCACAATGTAGGGGCAAAGCGTTCCACACCCTCCCGCTCCCATTTCGTCCATAGCGCCCAAACCTGGTCGGCGTATGCTTCCGGCAGCACCAGTTTCACCGCCAGGCTGGCGTCAACGCAGACCGGAGAGGGCATCGGTCCGTTCCTCCCGCAGTTCGCGAATCAGGGCCGCGCTGTCCAGAGGGGCTAGGCCCGCGGCCTGCCATCGCCGCTGGAGGCGCTCCCGAAAGGCGTTCAGGTCGTCCAGGGTGACCGCGCGTTTCCTGGCGACGAACCGCACCTCCAACTCACATCCCAGGGCGCGTGCAATGCGTTCCAGTAAGGGAAGCGAGGGCGAAACCCTGCCCTGTTCAAGCCGCGCGATGACTGGCTGACGCGTCCCGGCCCGCCGCGCCAGTTCTGCCTGGCTCCACCCCCGGCGTTTCCGCAACGCTCGAATTTGCTGTCCTATTTTCACCTGAATCATGGCTCCACCTCAGAGGGTGTTGAGAAGGTGCGAAGCACCTTCTCAAAAAGAGGGAATTTCGGAAAATACCTTTGTAAGTCGAAGATTTTGAAGATTGGGCTTTGTTGGGCAGTCACTTCGTATTGTAACGTGACAGTTATTGAAAACCCTTTGGGTTTTCAAACACCCTCTCAACGGCGAACAACTGACCAATGGGCTTCAGGCCCGCTACATCGCCCCGCCCCAAGCGCACTTCCAGGGCCTCCATGCGGCGAACGGTATTGGGGGTGTAAAACGCTTCCCCGCACGCTGTACATTCGCCGATTTCCTCCCCGCGCAGCAACGCGGCGTGGTTCCCGGCCTGTACCAGCAGGTCCTTCACCACCAGGCGTACCTCACCCCCGCAGAGGGGACATCGTGTAATCATGGCTCATCACCCGTGATTGCTCCCAGCATGACGGGATACAACATGCCGGCCCGCTCGTATGACGCCCCTCATTATAACTTGGGAGTTATAATGGCGCAATCTTCTCGAAAAAGCGGTACCCAGTCAGGCTGCGCCCCCGGCATTGCACGGGCGTTGTCGGCCATACCCGTGCGCACGCGTTGGTGCTCTTTTCTTCGCTTCTGACCCTACGGCTTCTGGGCGCTGGGTGTGCTTGCCTCACGACTTGCAAAATAGTGGGCCAGGGCTTCCAGGGCCAGGACGTAGCCGTACCAGCCGAACCCGGCAATCACCCCCCAGGCCGCGGCCGCGGTGTAGGACGTGTGCCGGAAGGTTTCCCGGCGGTGGATGTTGGAAAGGTGCACCTCCACCACCGGGATGGGCAGCGCGGTCAGCGCGTCCCGCAGCGCGATGGAGGTGTGGGTGTAGCCGCCGGGGTTGATGACCACGCCATGGGCCCAGGTCCGGGCCCGGTGCAGGGCCGCGATGAGGGGGCCTTCGCCGTTGTACTGTTCCGCATGAACCTGCCAGCCCCACCGTGTCTGGGCCAGCCGCTGCAGCCGGTGGTTGATTTCCGCCAGGGTCAGGGCGCCGTAGTGTTCCGGTTCCCGTTCCCCCAACAGGTTCAGGTTGGGGCCGTGGACCACGAAAATGCGTTTCGTCATGCCTGGCCTCCCCTGTCGTATAATGGAAAGGCAAAATTTCGTTTTCGAAAACCGCGCCGACAGTCATTCCCTGTACAAGGTGGGTCATCGATGAGCGCACGAGAGGAAATTCTACGCTATTTGAAGCGGCATCCGGGCGCGACGGTGCGGGAAATCGCCGAGGCCTTGGGGATGACCCAGGCCAACATCCGGCACCACATGGCCTTGCTGGAAGCCGAAGGCCGGGTGACCGGCCGGGTAGAGGAGGCCCGCACCCGACGGGGCCGCCCTTCCCGTCGCTATTTCCTGACCGAAAAGGCCCTGCCTACCTATTTGGAACCGTTGACCCGGGCCCTGCTCCTGACCTTTCGCGAAAGCGGGCAGTCCCTGGAGCGGCTCTGCGCGCACTTCTGCCCCTGCACCCCCCAGGGCGGCACCCTGTGGGAACGGCTCAACGCGGCGACCCAGTTCTTCCAGGAGCGGGCCTACATGCCCCGTTGGGAAGCCCACAAGGACGGGCCCCGGGTGCTCTTCGCCCAGTGCCCTTACGGGTCCCTGACCCGGGACTTCCCCGAACTGTGCGAACTGGACCGGATTGCCCTTTCCCGCCTGTTGGGCCATGAGGTGCGGGCCGTGCAGGTGGGGCCGGCGCAACCCATGTGCATCTTCGCAGTGCAGCCCTCACCGGGGGCCCAGGCATGACGTGGGGGTTTTTGGGTTCGCCCTGGGCCGTACGTATGCTGCAGGAACACATCGCCCGGGGCCGGGTGCACCATGCGTATCTCTTCACCGGGCCACCTGGCGTGGGCCGGCGCACCCTGGCCTTACGCTTTGCCCAGGCCTTGCTGTGCCAGCAACCGCCCCGGCCAGGGCAGATGTGCGGCCGCTGCCGCGCCTGTCGCTACCTGGAGACCACCCTGACCACGGGCGACGTCCGGCACCCGGATGTGACCCTGGTGGAAGCCGGGGTCAAGGCTCTGGGCCTGCAGGTGGGCCAGGTGCGGGAAGCCCTGCACGTGCTCACCCGCTCCCCCCAGATGGGGCCGTACCGGATTGCCCTGTTCCTGGATTTCGACCGCGCGACCCCGGCTGCGGCCAACGCCCTGCTCAAGACCTTAGAGGAACCCAACCCCGGCACGGTCTTGCTCCTGACCGCGGAAGCCCCGGAGACCGTGCTCCCCACCGTGGCCTCCCGGTGCCAGCCAGTTCCCCTGCGGCCCATGGGGGTCGAGGCCCTGGCCCAGGCGCTGCAGGCCGGGTATGGCGCTTCGCCCGAGGTGGCCCGGCGGGTCGCGGCCTGGGCCGGTGGACGGCCCGGCTATGCCCTGCGGTTGCTGCGTTCGGCCGAGGCGTACCAACAGCACGAGGGGTGGTTGCAGTTGGCCGAACGGGTTCTGGCTTCTCCCTACCGGGAACGGCTGCAACTGGCCCAGAACCTGGTGAAGGAAACCGACCGGCGGGACCTGGTCCGGCCCCTCTTCGTCTGGGCCGCGTTCTGGCGGGATGCCCTCCACGTCGCGCTGGGCCACCCGCTGCCCCTCTTCCACCCTGAACGGATGAACCTCTTCCGCCGGCTGGCCCAGCACGCCGCGACCGACCTGCTTTACCGGGCCTGGCAGGAGACCCTGCAGGCCCCGGAGCACCTGCGTCGCTACGTTTCCCCCCGGTTGCTCTTCGAGGCCCTCTTTTTGGGCTGGCCCCGCCTTGCCGCGGGGTGAAGCCTGCTATTCCGTTTCCAACGACGGGAGTTCTTCCAGCGAGGTCAGGCCAAAGGCCTCCAGGAACCTGGGGGTGGTGCCGTAGAGGATGGGCCGACCGGGCGCATCGGCCCGGCCCACTTCTTCGATCAGGCCCATTTCCAGCAGGCGGCGCAGCACCGCATCGCTGTTCACCCCGCGGATGCGGTCGATTTCCGGCTTGCTTATGGGTTGCCGGTACGCGATAATGGCCAGGGTTTCCAGGGCGGCCCGGGAAAAGCGGGCCTGCCCTTCCACCTGCAGGAAGGCCCGAACCAGGTCCGCGGCTTCGGCCGCGGTCACCAGGCGGACCCGGTCGCGATGGCGCTGGATACGAATGCCCCGTCCCTGCTGACGTTCTTCCAGCATCAACAGCGCGGCCTCGATTTCGTTCTCCGAAGCCTCCAGCACCCGGGCCAGGCGGGCCACCGTGGTGCCTTCTTTCCCCGCCACCAACAGCAGGGCTTCGATTTTCGCATCCAGCGGGAGCGACGCAGGGGCCATGCTATAATGCCTCCTCGTTCGTCATGGGATGGTTGCCCTGCCTGGAAAACCCGACGCATGGGGAGGCAGAAGCGGCCTTCCTTCAACCCACGCAGGCCATTGTACTTGGAGGTGGTGCCATGTGGAAACGCTGGATGGGATGGGTGATGGTGTTCGGGCTGGTCTGGATGGGTTTGTGGGCTGCACCCGCGCAGGCCCAGACCGCGACCTTCCCCTGTACCCAGCAGGAAGCCCAGGCCGTGTTCCTGCAACTACAGACCCAGGGCCATGTGACCTTGGTGGCCACGGAGGACCGCATCAACGGGTGCCTGGCCCGGTACCGTGCCCAGTGGGAACGGCAGGGCATCCGGGACCTACGGGTCGATTTCCGGCCCGATGGGGTGGTGGTTTACGTCCGCCGCGGCTGGATGAGCCTTGCCGTGAACGTGCGGCCCTACGTACAGGATGGCCGGCTGTACGCGGAGATTACCAGCGTGCGGGGGGGCTTCCTGCCCGTGCCCCGGAGCCTCTGGGGTGATTACGACGATCGGATGAAACAGGCCCTGGAGCGCGCGTACCGGACGCAACCCCTGCTTCAGGCCCTGGAAGTGCGCAACCTGGCCTTGGACGACAACGGCTTTCGGCTGGAACTCGCCTGGCGTCGGTAACCCTGGCCATGGTGTGGGGAAGGGCGCAAGCGCCCCTGACCGCGTTCGGGCCGCCGCGTCGCTGGCCGCGCCCCTGGTGGCTGGTGGCGCTGCTCCTTTTGCTCTGGGGGTGCCGCGCACCGGTGCGCAGCCCGGAGCAGGTGCAGGTGTACATCGACGTCGCGGGGGAGCAGCAGACCGTGCAGGTGCCGGCCGGCACCACGGTGCAGGAGGCCCTGAAGCAGGCCGGCATCCAGTTGGGACCTTTGGACCGCACCGACCCGCCTCCCTATACCCTGGTCCGGCCTGAGATGACCGTCCAGGTCATCCGCGTGGAGGAGCGTTTTGAAGAGGTGGAGGAAATCATCCCCTTCGAGCGCCGCCTGTTGCGCAACGAGGCCCTGCCGGAGGGCGAATCCCGCCTGGTGCAGGCGGGTAAGAACGGCCGCCGGCGGGTGACCTATCGCATCCTCACGGAAAACGGGCAGGAGGTGGCCCGCCAGGCCGTCAAGGAAGAGGTGCTGGAGCCGGCGGTGCCCGAAATCGTGATGGTGGGCGTACGGCAGCCCCTGGTGGCCCGGCCCATCCCCGGCCGGCTGGCGTACCTGGCCGGGGGCAACGCCTGGGTCATGGAAGGCAACACCGGCGTGCGTCGCCCCGTGGTCCTCACCGGGGACCTGGACGGTCGGATCTTCCGCCTTTCCCCCGATGGCCGCTGGCTGCTCTTCACCCGGCAGCGCCCTGAGGGCCTGAACAGCCTCTGGGTGGTGGACCTGGAGGCCGAGGAGCCCGAACCCCAGTTGCTCCAGGAACGGGACGTGGTCCACTTTGCGGACTTTTCCCCCGTGGTGCGCTGGTTGGTCGCGTATTCCACCGTCGAACCCCGGCCGGGGCCGCCGGGCTGGCAGGCCAACAACGACCTGTGGGTGCAGCCGTTGCGGGAATCCGGCCCGGGGCGGCCGCGGGAGGTGCTGGAGGCCCGGGCCGGCGGGGTGTACGGCTGGTGGGGCACCCGGTTCCTCTGGCATCCGGAAGGGTATGGCCTGGCCTACGCGCGGGCCGATGCCGTGGGCTTCCTCCCCCTGCCGCAAGCCCAGGAGGAACCCTGGCTGGACCTGGTGCCGTATCAGACCCAGGGGGATTGGGCCTGGGTTCCGGGGATAAGCTGGAGCCCCAGGGGCGACGTGCTCTACACGGTCATGCACGGCCGGCCGGGGCAGCCGGTGGAGGAGACGGACCCGGTGTTTTCCCTGGTGGCCCTGGCGCCGGAACGGCTCCCCGGCCCGGTGCTTTTGGTCGAAGACGTGGGGATGTTCGCCTATCCGCAGGTTTCCCCCCTGCGCCCCCTGCCCGATGGCGAGGAAGGGTACTGGGTGGCCTATCTCCAGGCCCTGTTCCCACGGCAGAGTGAGACTTCCCGCTACCGGCTGATGGTCATGGACCGGGATGGTTCGAACAAGCAGGCCCTGTTCCCGGCCGAAGGCGAACCAGGCCTGACGCCCCAGGAGGTGCGCTGGTCCCCGGCGCCGGTGGACGACCAGGGGCAGTGGGCCGTGGCCTTCCTTTATGAGGGGGACCTTTACCTGGCCCTGGTCCCCTCGGGTGAAGTCTTCCCCCTGACCCGGGACGGCCTGGTCACCGCGGTGGACTGGCGTTGAGAGGTGGATGCCCATTTAGGTAAGATTCGAGAGCAGAGGTAAGCCAATGGCTCAATATTCACCTTTCTGTCCAAAGGAAGTCAAAGCAAAAGTCGCGATAGTTGAATTGTTACTTTTCCTCTTTTGGATGTTGATTTTGCCCATGTTCATAGCACACTGGTTTGTTTTTGCGAAGTATTTATCTACCGATTTTTCTTTGCAAGGTACAGGCATGGTTATCCTACTGTTCTTAATGGCGTATATCATCCATCCGCTTTCCTTCGCATTTTTGGGAGGAGTTTTGTCGCTTGCAATGCTTTGGTATCTTCATGTTAATGCTTTGTGGGGTGCTGCATTTTTGGCTCATAGGTTTTTTGTTTTGTTTCAAGTTAACAAAGCCGAAATTTTTGCTTACCTTCAAGAATATATTTTTCAAAAGCCTGTAAATGTTTTGTTTTTAATTTGGTTCTTAGTAAGCCTTGCTCTTGTAGTGAGAAATTATTGTATAGCACGGCAAATACGACAATATCTGTCTTTCCATTTGCGTCACAGGATTGCTCTTGCTCTAATGTTATTCAGTGTTCTTTATCTCTTTAGTTTCCAGGAGCGAGCGGCGAGCTATCCGGGAATTTTGACATTAAGAGGCCTAATTGAGGCTGTGATGGAGGCTCAAAAATTCTATGCCCGGCGGAAAATCGTGCATACACGTCCCCCCGTTGGGCCTCAGCCATGTAATCCCAAACTCGATACCCTTGTCATTGTCATCGGTGAGAGTGCCAATCGGGATGTGATGCATGTATACGGGTTTGACTTACCAACAACACCTTTCCTGGACAGACTGCATGAGCAAGGTGCCTTGGTCCTTCGGGCTATCGCTCCAGGGTTGCCAACCCATCTGGCCTTGGCTTTGGAGTTGACCGAAGCAACGCCACGGAATTTTTATAATTTTTATCAAACTCCCAGTGTGGTTTCCTGGCTCAAGTCTTGCGGCTATCGTGTGTACTGGTTCTCCAATCAGGAGCAGAGTCTGTTCACTGCAGTAGCATATGAAGTGGCCAAGGAGGGGGATGCCGTCCGTACGACACAGTACAAATCATTCAATCCCAAGAGCTATGATGAAAGTCTTTTGCCCTTTTTAAAGGACTTCCCTCCTTCACCTGATGGAAAGCAGGTTTATATCTTCCATTTGATGGGCTCACATGCCCCATATGCCTTTCGCTATCCACCTGGAACGGGAATTTTCCTCCATCCGCGTACGGACTATGAGGACTATCTAAACACAATTGCGTATACGGACAAGGTATTGCAACGTATATGGCGGTATTTTGAGGAGCGTCTCCAGGGGCCTTGGGCCTTCGTTTACTTCTCGGACCACGCCGATTACGTTACCCCGCAACGTATGGGATACGGCCGGGAACAGGCCCATCAAGATGAGTTTCGTATCCCTTTCATCATTTGGGTTTCGTCATCCGAGTTGGGGCAACCTATTTGGGACAGTCTTCCCGATCAAGGCCTGATTAATCTGGAAAGTTTTCCGCAGGCACTTTACTCCTTAGTGCTGCAGAGGCCTTTTGCCTTATCTACATCCCCGTGGGTTCTTCACCTGTCGCCTCAACGGTACTTCAACTATTACAGCCTACCCGCAGCGAACCGCCCGGAAACAGTCGAGATGTCCCCTATAGTTGAACAAGTCCCCATACCTTGATTCGACCTTAGGGTGCACTCACCCATGCACCAGGTGGGCTCCCGCGTCCAGGAAGAGGACTTCGCCGGTGACCGCGTCGTTTTCCAGCAGGAAGCGCAGCGCGCTGGCCAGTTCCTCTTCGCGGATGGCACGGCGGCCCGGTGTACGCTGGACCAGCCGGTCCAGGTAGGCCGCGTCCTTCCCCGGCGGGGGCAGCACCGCGCCCAGGGCCAGCGCGTTGACCTGAATCCCCGGCGCGAGTTCCAGCGCGGCCATTTGCGTCAGGGTCACCAGGCCGGCCTTGCTCACGGTGTAGGCCAGGTAGCGGCGTCCGGGGTAAAGGGCCCGCCAGTCCGTGATGTTGACCACCTTCCCCGGCCCTGCCCCCACCTTTCGGGCAAAGGCCTGGAGCAGCAAAAAGGGCGCGCGCAGGTTCAGGGCCATGTGCGTTTCCCAGTTCTCCAGGGTGGTCTCCCGCACCGTGCCTGGCTCGAACACCGCGGCCGAGTTGACCAGAATCCGCGGGGTCCCCAGGTGGCGTTCCACGTCGTCCAGCAACCGCGGGGCTGCTTCGGGCCGGGTCAAATCGGCCTGGAAAGCCATGGCCCGTACCCCCAGGCGCTGGAGTTCGTCCACCGTGGCCTGGGCCGCGTCGTGGGCGTGGGCATAGTGCACCGCGACGTGCACGCCCATCCGCCCCAGGGCCAGGGCCAGCATTCGACCAACCCGGCGGGCCGCGCCGGTTACCAGCGCGATTTCACCCTTCACCTTCATGGTTGCGCCTCCCATCGTTGAAGGCAGGCTACCCAGGCCTGGGCTTTGGGGTCGGCTGCCTTCAGGCTGAGCAGGACGGGCCAGCGGCGGGCCAGGGGTCCGGGCACCGTCTTCCCCACCACGTTTTTGGGAAGGGGCCAGCCCCAGGGCGCCCAGCCCAGGGCCTGCCGGTTGCGTTCCACATAGCCCACGGCCCATTGCGGGTCAGGGGACCAGAGGGCCTTGGGGTTCCAGGGGAAGGGAGCGACCAGGCCCTCCAGCGCGCGATACACCGGATGGCCGGGCAGGGGGAGCAGGGGTTGCCAGGCCGGGGATGCGCCGGGCCGGGCCTGGTAGATGGCCTGAATCCGTTCGGTATGCAGGGCTTCGGCCCGCCGGCTTACATGCACGATGGCCATCGCACCCAGCCGCCCGATTTCATAAGTGGGCCACATCGGTTGGGCGGGCTGGTCGCTCCAGGTCAGGACCCCGTCGGCCTGGGTCTGGGCCAGGGCGTCCCAGGTGGTCTCGTGAATGGCGATGGGTTGGGCGACCTCACGGGCGCAGGCCCACAGCCGTTCGTCCCAGAGGGCCAGGTCCGGCGGGCGGGCCAGGCGGAGCA
>JALXBY010000288.1 GCA_026991215.1 Anaerolineales bacterium | reverse complement strand
GGGCCAGGAAGCGGGCCAGGCGCACCGGGACGTTGTCCAGCACACCGCCGTCCACCAAAAGGTGGCTGTCATCCCAGGGCACCGGCGGGAACACCCCAGGCAGCGCGGCCGACGCCAACAACGCCCGGACCAGTGGCCCCCGCACCAGGTACACCAGCCGGCCGGAATGCAGGTCCACCGCGGTGACCCCGAAGGGTTTGGGCAGGTCTTCCAGACGGGTGTAGGGGGCCAGGGCCTGGGTCAGGGCCTGCTCGAACCCGGCAAAGCCCCAGTATGCGGCCCGGTCCTCCGGTCGGCGCTGGCGGATGATTTCGGGCGGCAGGTTCCGGAACCAGGTCATGATGTCCTGGGCCGAACGTCCGGCCACCCACAGCGCGCCAATCCACGCGCCGATGCTGGTCCCGGCCACCGCGACCACAGGCACCTGGGCTTCCTCCAGCACGCTCAGAAAGCCCAGGTGGGCGTACCCTTTGACCCCGCCGCCGCCCAGGGCCAGGGCCAGGCCCTGGGGTCTGGCCTTCCGCCGGGGTTTCACCCTTTGCAGCCATGCCTTGAGGAACCGCATCGCACCACGACCCGCTGGGGAATTCAGCCTTTGGCTTCGAAAATCAGGTTGAGATAGGCGTCCACATACCCCCGCCAGCCTGGGGGGACCACGGTGGTTGCGTCTTCCTGCACCACCAGGGCCGGACCTTGCAACCGGTGGCCAGGTTGCAGGGCTGCCCGATCGTAGATGGGCGCGGAATGCACCTTCCCGGCGAAACGCAATTCAATGGTGCCCAGCCGGGCTGCTTCGGGGTCCGGGGAGGGGGCTTCCGGATAGGTGGAAAACCGGGGTTTGGGCCGCCGGCCGCGGGCAATCACCCGCACGTTGACCACTTCCACCGGCGCTTCGGGCCGGGCGTAGCCATAGCGCTGCTTGTGGGCCTGGTGAAAGGCCTGGACCGCGACCTGCAGGTCGAAGCCCTGGATGGGTACGGTGAGTTCGTAGGACTGCCCCCGGTAGCGCATGTCCAGGGCGGTTTCTACGTCCCGGTCTTCGGGGCCAAAGCCCTGTTCCTGCAGTTCGGCTTCGGCCTGGGCCAGCAGGGGGCCGAAGGCCTGTTGCAGGTCCTCTTTGGTCAGGTCCTCGGCTGGCCGCATGAGGGTGCGGGAGAAATCCCGGACGAAGTCGGCCAGGGTCAGGCCCAGGGCCGAAAGCACGCCGGGGTACCGGGGGATGAGCACCCTGGGGATGAGGAGTTCGCGGGCCAGTTCCAGCGCGTGCATTGGCCCCGCACCGCCAAAGGCCACCAGGGTGAACTCGCGGGGGTCGAACCCCCGTTCGATGGAAATCACCCGGATGGCTTGGCTCATGCGGGCGTTGGCGATGGCAATCACGCCCTCGGCCACTTCGATGGGGGAGATGCCCAGCCGTTCGGCCAGGGGGTGCGCGGCGTCCAGGGCCTTTTCCGGGTAAAGGCGCATCCGCCCGCCCAGGAAGTGCCGGGCCGAAAGCCGGCCCAGGAGCAGGTTGGCGTCGGTCACGGTGAACCCCTGGCCGCCCAAACCATAGCAGGCCGGCCCTGGTCGGCTTCCCGCGCTTTCCGGCCCCACCCGCAGCGCGCCGCCGGGGTCGATCCAGGCCAGGGAGCCACCCCCCGCGCCCACGGTGTGGATGTCCATCATGGGCACCTGCACGGGCCAGGATTCGATGCGGCCTTCGGTGGTGCGGCGGATGCGGCCGTCGGCCAGGGAGACGTCGGTGGAGGTGCCGCCCATATCCAGGGTGATGATGTGGGAAAAGCCGGCCTGCTGGGCCACCGCGAACGCGCCGATGACCCCGGCCGCGGGGCCGGAAAGCAGGGTGCGCACGGCCTCCCGGCCGGCCCGGTCGGCATCCAGGATGCCTCCGGAGGACTGCATAATCCACAGCGCAGGGTGCCCCCGTTCCCGCAGCCGTTCTTCCAGGGCGCGCAGGTACCGGGCCATGATGGGCGAAACGTACGCGTTCAGCACCGTGGTCGAGGTGCGCTCGAACTCCCGGAACTCCGGCAGGATTTCCGAGGAAAGGGAGACGAACAGCCCCCGCTGGCGGGCCTGCTCGCCGATGTAGCGTTCGTGTTCCGGGTTGGCGAAGGAAAAGAGCAGGCTCACGGCCACGGATTCCACCCCCTGTTCGACCAGGGCATCCAGCACAGCCTCGACCTGGGCCTTATCCAGAGGAATCAGGACGCGGCCGTCGGGGGCCACCCGTTCCCGGACTTCCATACGCCATGCTTCGGGCACGGGCACCCAACGGGGTGGGAACCACAGCCGGTAGATGTGGGGCCGCGCCTGCCGGCCGATGACCAGCACGTCCCGGAACCCCTGGGTAGTAATCAACCCGGTGCGTGCGCCCTTGTGCTCCAGCACCGCGTTGGTGGCCACGGTGGTGCCATGGGCCACCACGCTCTGGGGCGAGGCGCCCATCGCGTCCAGCCCGGCCAGCAGGCCCTGGGAGGGGTCGGGCCGGGTGGTCAGCCGCTTGTAAATGCGCCAGGTGCCGTTCTCTACGTACACGAAATCCGTGAAGGTTCCGCCGATGTCAACGCCGACGATGGGGGTGGACATGGCCGGCCTCCTGAAAGCCTTGGTGAAAGCGTTTTCGTGCTTCCCCTTTGTGCCTGGCCTTGACCCAAAAACCCCGTTTGGCCGCTTCAGCAACGGAGACGCCTGCCCGTGTTTTCCGGCTCGCCTTCATGGAACCCAGGGGCCAGGACGCCCCAAAGTATACACCCGGAAGGGGAAACCGAGGAAACCTGGGGGCGTGCAATTGCCGTATCACTCCATAAATTGTTGGCAGGCATGGACCTGCCGGGTGAGCATTGCCTTCCCCTTGGACTTTGGCCTTTTGTGGCTGGTTGGGTGGGGGAGGGCATTGCCCTTCCCTATGGTTTGTGAGAACTCGGGCGCCCCAGCCGCCCCTGGCTCAGGGTGTTATAATGTCAAGACCCAAACCCAGGGAGTGACGTGGTGGAAGAAAGCAAGCGGGCGGGCACCCTGGTTCCCAAAACCCGGTTGTTGGACCGGTACGAAATCGTGGGCATCCTGGGCCGCGGGGGGATGAGCACCGTCTACAAGGCCCGGGATTTGCATTTCCCCAACGTCCCCCGTTGGGTGGCCATCAAGGAAATGACCGTGGCCGTGCCCCGGGAGCGGGAACAGGTCTTCCGCACCTTCGAGCGGGAGGCCCACCTCCTGGCCCAGTTGCGGCACCCGTCCATCCCCATCGTTTATGACTATTTCACCATTGGGGACAGGGCCTACCTGGTGCTGGAACTGGTGGAGGGCAAGACCCTGGAGACCATCCTGCGGGAAACCAAGGGGTTCATCCCCGAACCGCGGGTGTTGCGCTGGGCCATTCAACTGTGCGACGTGCTGGACTACCTGCACACCCGGCCCAAGCCCATCATTTTCCGGGACCTGAAGCCCTCCAACATCATGATTACCCCCGAAGACCGGGTGATGCTCATCGACTTCGGCATCGCCCGCATCTTCGACCCCAAGACCCGGGGCACCATCATCGGCACCGAAGGGTATGCGCCGCCCGAACAGTACCGCGGGGTGATTTCCCCCCTGGTGGATATCTACGCCCTGGGCGCGACCCTGCACCACATCCTCAGCGGCCAGGACCCCCGCAAAGAGCCGCCCTTCTCCTTCGCCGAACGACCCATTCGCAAGTACAACCCCAACGTTTCGCCCGAACTGGAAGCCATCGTATACAAGGCCCTGGCCTATCGGCCGGAACAGCGCTTCCAGAGTGCGCGGGAGATGAAGGCCGCGCTGGAGGCCCTGTATCGCAAGAAATACGGCGACCCCAACCAGCCGGTGGACCCCGCGTCCCAACCCGCCAGCCCCAGCGAGGGCACCCAGACCCTGCCGACCCGGACCCTGACCACCCAGACCCTTCCTACGCAGACCCTGCCCACGCAGACCCTGCCCACACAAACCCTGCCTACACAAACCCTGCCGACCCAACAACTGGGCGGGGATACGACCAGCCTTTCGACCACCACCCTGCCGCCGGATACGCAAGCGCCTGTCGCGGGCGCTCAGACCGCCCCCCAGCCCCTGTGGGTCTTCGAGGCGGAAGACGAAATCCGGGCCACGGCCACGGTGCAGGGCGCCCGGCTCTTCTTCGGTTCCTACGACCACAACGTGTACGCCCTGCGCATCCACGACGGCCAAATGGAATGGAAGTTCCCGACCCAGGGCGGCGTGGTGACCCGACCTGCGGTGGCCGGTAACATCCTGTTCTTCGGTTCCGAAGATGGCGGCATTTATGCCCTGCGTCCCGAAAGCGGCCAGATGCGCTGGCGCATCGAAACGCCCGCGCCGGTCCGCAGTTCCCCCCGGCTCTGGAAACAACTCCTCTTCATCGGCGCCGACGATGGGCACCTGTATGCCATCCACGCCGAGCAGGGGCGCATCTTGTGGAAGTTCAACGCGGGCGCGCCCATCCGTTCGACCCCCTGGGTCACGGGAAGCCGGGTGTTCTTCGGCACCGAGGCCGGGGAAATCTTCTCCCTGGACCACCGGGGCAAGGAAATCTGGCGGTATCAGGCCAACCATCCCTTTACCGGCTCGCCCGTGGCCGGGGATGGCATCATCTACATCGCGGGCCGGGACGGTATGGTTTATGCCCTGGACGCGGATTCGGGCTGGGTGCTCTGGCGTTACCGCATGGGACGGGGTACGGTCGCCACGCCGACGGTGCACGAAAACCGGGTGTACATTGGTGCCGCGGATGGGGTACTCTACTGCCTGCACGCCAAGCGGGGCAAACTCATCTGGCAGTTCCAGAGCAAGCATCAAATCGCCGGCAGCGCGCTGATTCTGGGCGACCGCCTCTACATCGGCGCGACGGACCATCACCTGTATTGCCTCCGGCTCCAGGATGGCTCCCCCCTGTGGGCCTTTGCCGTGGGCGGGCCGATTACGGCCACGCCGGTGACCGACGAACAGGGCCGGATGCTGTTCATCGGCGCGTTCGACCGGCGCATGTACGCCCTGCCCCTGGAGGCCGGGCCTTCGGGTTGAGGCCCTTCCCCGGCTGTACCAATGCCCTGGGCGCCACCATGGTTTTGCCAATCCAAGTCTTCTTCAAGGGGCGCGCGATGGACGTCCTCCGACGCTTCTGGCAACGCCTCCTGGGTCGCACGCAGGCTGAAGCCGACGAAACGGCCCCGGAGGCAACCGCGACCGAACCGCAGCCGCAGGAAAAGGAAACCCGGCCCCTGCCCGAATGGGAGGGGAGCACCCCCTGGAAAATCACCGGGTACACGCCCCACGTGCTGGTCGGCGTCGCGCAATCGCCCGGCCGGGTGCGGCCCAACAACGAGGACGCTTTCCTGGCCTGGCCCTTTGCCATGGCCTGGGAAGACGAGGTGCACTGGGGCGGCCTGTTCGTCGTGGCCGACGGCATGGGCGGCCACCTGCACGGCGAACAGGCGAGCCGGGCCGCAGTGCTGACCTTCTCCCGTATGGTCTGGCAGGAAACTCTGTTCCCCTGGCTGCAGCGTCCCAACCAACCGCCGGAAGACCTGTTGCAGCGGCTGGAATCCGCCCTGGTGCATGCCCATCACGCCGTGCGGGAAAGCGCCCCCGGCGGCGGTACGACCCTGACCGCGGCCCTGCTCTGGGACCGCCGCATCTTCCTGGTCCACGTGGGCGATTCCCGGGCCTACCTGCTCTCGCCGGAAGGCCAACTCCGGTTGTTGACCGAAGACCACACCTGGGCCCGCAAGATGGCCGAATCCGGCGTGGCCGATGAGGACGTCCGCCAGCATCCCCATCGGCACATGCTCTACCAGGCCCTGGGCCAGCCCGAAGAACTGGACCCCCAACTTTCCCTGGACCACCGCCTGGAGGCCGGGAGCGTGCTCTTGCTGTGCAGCGACGGCCTCTGGGAGATGCTGCCCGACGAACGCATCGCCCAGGTGTTGCAGGCCTACCGTCATCAGCCCAACCAGGCCGCCTCGGTCCTGGTGCGGGAGGCCGAAAACGCCGGCGGCCCGGATAACATCACCGCGGTGGTGGTGTACCAGGTGCCGTAACCTGTGGGCACGGAAACCCCTCATGGGACGCGGGGCCACGCCATGAGCACCTTCGTCGATTACTACGCCCTGCTTCAAGTTTCGCCCAAGGCCTCGACCGAAGAAATCGAGCGGGCCTTTCGCTCCCTGGCGCGGAAATATCACCCGGACCTGAACCCGACGCCCGAAGCCAAGGAGATGTTCCAGAAACTGGTCGAGGCCCGGGAAGTGCTGACCGACCCCAAGCGTCGGCTGCTTTACGACCGGGAATGGCGTCGCCACCACGGGATTACGGAAGAGGCCGAACCAACCCCCACGCCGGAACCCGAACAGACCACCGTGCCCACGGTGGTCGAGGCCCCCGCGGAACCCGAACCCCAGACCACGCCCTTCCAGAAACACTTCTGGGACGTCCAGGTCCTCTACAGCCGGTCGGCCCTGATTGCGGATGTGGCCCCGCAGCGGCTCTATGCCCTGACCCGGTGGCGTCCGCCTCTGCCCGGCGGCAAACTGGACCCAGACCCCCATCCCTTTTACCTGCTCTGGGTCGTTGATGTCTCCCGTTCCATGCACGGCCCGAACCTGACCTTGCTTTCCCAACTGGTGCAGCATCTGGCCGACCACTGGCTGCCAGCGGACATCCATGGGTTGATTACCTTTGCGGACCGGGCTGAACTTCAGGTGTTCCCCGCGCCCAACCAGGCCGAAGCTGTGCAGCAGGCATTGCTGGGCGTCAAAGGCCGGGGGGCCACCGAATTCCTGCCGCCCCTGCAGATGGTGCTGGAACTGAGCCAGCGCATCCCCCAGGGTTACTTCCCCTGGGTGCTTTTCGTGACCGATGGCCGGGCCTACGACCAGCCCAAAGTGCGGGAAACCCTGTTCCCCCGTCTGCGGGAAACCAACGTGGTCATCGACGTGTTGGGCCTGGGCCACGAGTGGGACGAACGCTTCCTGGAAGCCCTGACCGCGACCACCGGCGGCGCCCTGTACTACGTCCGGGGGCTTTCGGAAGCCCTGGAGGTCCTGAGCCGCCGCGTGCAGCGGCTGCGGCGGGCCTACGTGTGGAACGCGCTGTTGGAATGGGAGGAGACCGGGGCTTCGGTGGTCCGGGCCTTGGTGCGGCGGGCGCCCGAAGTGGCCTGGTACACGCCGGAGGCCGGGGCCGCGCGGCTGGGGCCGCTGGCTCCAGGAGAGTTCTGGGAAGTGCTGTGGGAATGGGAGTGGATGGCCCCCGCACCGGCCGGGCAGGATGCCCCCCTGGTTCAGGGCCGGGTGCAGGCCGTGGACGCGCGGGGGACCCGGCAGCAATACGACTTCGTCCTCGCCAGGCCGGTGGTGCGGCGGGAAAGCGCGCCCGTGTTCACCCCCGCGCCCGAACTGGTGCAGGCGGTCCAGCGGTTGACCTGGCACCGTTTGCAGGCCAAAATGCGGGAAGCGGCCCATCAGGGCCGCGTGCGGGAGGCCCGCCGCTATCTACGCCATCTCCGCCGGCGGGCCAAGGAAGCCGGGGAACAGGACCTGGTCCGGGCGCTGGATGCCCAGGCCCGCCGCCTGGAACGGGAACGCCGCTTTACCCAGGCCGGGGAAAAGGACCTCTTCGACCGCACCCGGCGTTTGATGCTGCCCGCCCTGTACCGCAATTCGGCTTCCCGACGCCCTTGAACCTCGGTTGGCGGTCTTTCCGGGGCTGCGTATGTGGAAAATCATCCTGCATGAACCCCGCCATATCCATCCCTTCAACGAGCCGGCCCGGGACCTGCGCATCCAGAACCGGCCCCTTTGGGTCTGGCAGCGGGACGTGCTGGCCCCCTACACCGACCGGGAAATCACCCTGCAACCCGGTCAGGCCATGCCGCCCCTGGAGGGCGAAATCCTGATTTACCGGGATAACCTCTTCTTCGATGCCCACTACGTGGAGGCCTTCCTGCAAGAAGCCCGCAAACGGGGCCGGCCCGTGCGCGCGGCCTTCACCCTGGAGAACCCCACCTTCCGGGAGCATATGCTCCCCCTTTCCCGTTCCTACACCCAACAGGGCGAGTACTACCTGGCCGACTTCTGGTACTACCCTGAGGGCCTGGTCTCGGAACCGGCCGAACCCTTGGTCGTGGACATGCAGAGCCGGGAAATCGGGTATCACCACGTGCCGCCCTACATCGCCAAGGAACTGGGGGACCTGACCTTTTACGTCCCCTTGCGCAGTTTCATCGCCATCGATTCCTGGGTGCACATCTTCGTGGCCGATGTGGTGATGGGGCTGTTTGCCCGGGGCGCTCGCTTCGAAGACCGGCTCAAGCGGGACCCCCTGTTCAAACTCCGCATCCTGTTCAAGGCCATGCTGGAAGGCAAACAGGTGCTGCAATCTTCGGAACTGGTCAAAATCGGCCGCAACTGCGTGATCGACCCCACCGCGGTGATTCACGGCCCCACCACCATTGGCGACAACGTGACCATCGGCGCGGGCGTGGTGATTGACAACAGCATCATCGGCAACAACGTGAACATCTCTCAGGGCTGCCAGGTGCTGCTTTCCGTGGTGGGCGATGGCTCCTTCCTGCCCTTCCGGGCTTCCCTGTTCATGACCACCTTCATGGAAAACAGCACCGTGGCCCAGAACACCTGCTTGCAGTTGTGCGTCGTGGGCCGGAACTCCTTCATCG
The DNA here is from genome assembly GCA_026991215.1 of Anaerolineales bacterium. Lineage (GTDB taxonomy): Bacteria > Chloroflexota > Anaerolineae > Anaerolineales > DRMV01 > S139-71. The sequence goes on along the minus strand of JALXBY010000288.1, from coordinate 4,586 downwards.
GCGCGGGGACCACCTTCACCGATTTCAACCTGTTGGGGAAGCCCATCCGGGCCCGCAACGCGGAAGGCAAGTTGGAGGAGACGCCGTACATCGTGCTGGGCGGATGCGTCGGCCACAACGTCCGCATCGGTTCGGGTTTCGTGATTTACCCGGCCCGGACCATCGAATCCGACGTGGTGCTCATCGCGCGCGAGGAGCGCCACATCATCAAGACCGACATCCGCTATGAAGACAGCGACCACCACGCCTACCCGCCGGGCACCCATCGCCACCGTCGGATGTACCCCCGCCAGGACGAGGAAACGGATGAGCGGATGGGCGGATAGGCGAATTTGCGAATGGGCGAATCAGCGGATGAACGGATGGGCGAGATGAAAAAGGCGGACGGTTCCCCTGCGTTCCAACTGGTGGTGTTGCTTCGGCATGGGGAATCCATCGCGAACGCCCGCGGGTTGCGCCAGGGGCAGACCGACCTGCCCCTGACCCCCGCGGGGATTCAACAGGCCCAGGCCCTGGCCCAGGCCTGGAAGCAGGCCGGCTGGTCGTTCGACCGGGTAATTGCCAGCCCCCTGCGGCGGGCCTTCCACACCGCGTTGATTTTCGCCCAGGCCTTAGGCATCCCCGTGCTGGAGACGGACCCGCTGTGGCAGGAGCGGGCCATCGGGCATTTCGCGCTGCGGCCTTCGGAGGCCGTGGCCGCGGCCACCGCGGACCAGTTCCGTACCCGCTTCACGCCCGTGGGCGGCGCGCGGGGGGAAAGCCCCTGGCTCCTTTCCCTCCGCGCGTGGCGGGCCTGGGAAGCCCTGGAAGCCCGCCCTTCGGGACGGTATCTGGTGGTCACCCACGGCGGGCTGCTCAACATGCTGTTCCGCAACCTGCTGGGGCATCCGCCCCGCACCGACTTCCGGGGGCCGTATGTGACCTTCCCCAACGTGGGCTATGCGGTGCTGGCCCGCCGGGGGTCCCGCCGCTGGACCTGGTGCGGGCTGTACGGGCCGGACCTGCCGGTGCCGCGCTTCCACGACTTTGAGGGATGTTGGCGACAGAGTGAGCCGTGATTCCCCCCGAACGCGAGGAGGCCAATGCACACATTGACGTGGCGCGAACGCCTGCTGGGGATGGGCCTGGTCAACCTGGCCACCTTCACCTGGGCCACGAACATCACGTTGGGCCGCTTCCTCCGCAAGGATGTAGGGCCGATTACCCTGACCGCGTTGCGCTTTCTGGTCGCGGGCCTGGTGTTCCTGGCCCTGTTGCGCACCCTGCCGGAAGCCGAGCGGCGGCCCCGGGGTGATGGCTGGCTGCTTTTCGGCATGGCCCTGGCCGGGGTGGTGGCCTTCGTCCCCCTGCTTTACCTGGGCCTGCGCTTCACCACCGCGGTGAACGCGACCTTGATTGCCGCGCTGGGTCCTCTGATTACCGGCTTTTGGGCCGCGGCCCTGCTGCGGGAACCCATGACCCGACGGCAGGTGCTGGCCACGCTGCTGGCCCTGGCCGGTGTCGCCTGGCTCCTTTTGGCCGACCGGCCCGCGGGATGGCAGGGGCTGCGCTTCAATCCCGGCGATGTGCTCATCCTGGCTGCGGTGGCCCTGTGGGGACTGTATTCCGTGCTCAGCCGTAAGGTGACCCGGCACCGGTCGGCCCTTTCGGCCACCGCGCTTTCCGGGTTGATGGCCGTGCCCTTTCTGGCCGTGGCTGCGCTGGTCGAAGTGCAGTTCGTCCCCGTCCGCTGGACGCCCATCTTGCTCGCGGCCGTGCCCTACCTGGGCGTGGCCCCATCGGTTTTGGGCTTTTTCGCCTGGAACGAAGGGGTCCGCCGACTGGGGCCCGGCGGGGCCATGGTGTTCTACAACACGCTGCCGGTCTATGGCGCGCTGTTGGGCACGGTGTTTCTGGGGGAAGCCTTTGGCCCGGCCCAGGCCGCCGCGGCCGCGCTCATCATCGGCGCGGGCATCTGGGCCGGCCTGGGGCGATAATGGGGTGGCGGTCGGCAGTCGGCGGTCGGCGGTCTGCTCACTGCTGACTGCGGACTGCGGACTGCCAATACGCAGTATGCGGCAGCAGGGGCGTTTCGCGGGTGCGGCAGGCCGCGTGGAGGCCCATCTTGTGGGTCACCAGGTCGCCGGCGGCTTCGGCCATCAGCCGGGCGGTGGTGGCCTTGCCCCCGATGACGCTGACCAGGCCTTCCACCCCTTCTTCCGCGTGGTCGATGCAAAGGAAACTGCGGGAAATGGTCCGCCCGTTCGCGTTCTGGTGCGCGGCCACCAGGGGCCGCGCCGCGGCCCAGGCCGAAAGCACCGGCTCCTGGCCTACGGCCGGGACCATGGCCGTGGCCGCTTCCAGAATGCGCCGGACGTGGTCTTCGGGTACGGGCAGGTCATCGGGGTCGTCGCTGAGCCAGGCCGTGGTGCCCAGCACGGTATAGCGCCGCTGGGGGAGCAGGATGTCGCCGTCGGAAGGCGGGTGCAGGCGGTTGATGACCATGTTGGTGAGGCGTCGGGGTAGGGCTACCAGCACGCCGGGGGAAGGCTGCACCGGCACCGTGACCCCGGCCATCTGACCGACGCGACCGGCCCAGGGCCCGGCCGCGTTGACGACCAGGTCCGCGGCCAGGGTGTACCGCCGGCCGTGGATGTGGTCCTGCACTTCGACGCCGACCACGCTGCGGCCCTGGAAGCGAAAGCCAACGACTTCGTGGAAGGGGAGGACCCGGGCCCCGTTGCGTTTGGCCGTGGCCAGGAAGCGCAAAGGCAGCCGCATCGCGTCCATGACCGCATCGGGCACCCGGATGGCCAGGCGCAGTTGGGGGTTGAGGGCGGGTTCCAGGGCCAGGGCTTCTTTGGGGGAAAGCACCTGGGTAGGGATGCCCACCTGGGCGCAGGCCGCCAGGAAGGTTTCGGCAAAGGCCTCGTCCTCGTCGTCCAGGGCCACGAAAAGCCCGTCGTTTTCCTCGAAGGAACCCTGGGCGATGCGGCGCAGGATGCGGTTTTCCTGGATGCACTCCCGGGCCGCTTCCGGGTCGGTGACCGCGTACCGGGCGCCGCTGTGCAACAGGCCGTGATGTCGGCCCGTGGTGCCCGAGGTGACCTCCCCCCGTTCCACAACGGTAACCCGGAACCCCCGCAGGGTCAGGTCGTGGGCCAGGGCCGCGCCCGTCGCGCCCGCACCAATGACGAGAACGTGGAAATCGGCCATCGCATGTTCCCTTCGGGCGCAGGTGTTCCCCGCCATGCACAGGGGTGCCCCAAGTATAGCCCGCCCTGCCCAAGGCCGCACCCGGCCCAGGCCCTGCCGATGGGCCGCGGGTTGTTACAATCGGGAATGGGCAGAACCGCGGCTTCTGCCCGCAGCGTTTCTGGGCATCATGCAAAATAGACCCTCAAGTACGGAGGTTCTCGATGACCTGGCAGATGGAACGGTGGCGCCTGGACGACCTTTTCCCCTCCAACGCGGCATGGGAAGCCGCGATGCAGCAGGTGGAGGCCGAGGTCAAGGAAATCGAGGCCTGGAGGGACCGGCTCGACGACCTTTCCCCCGAAGACTTCCGGGCCTTGCTGGACCGCCTGGAGGCGGTCACCACCACGATGCACAAAATCGGCGCGTACGCCCGCCTGCGCTTTGCCGAGGATTCCCAAAACCCCGAATATCAGGCCATGGTGGCCCGGGTCCGACAGTGGAGCACGGAAATCGAAAACCGGCTGCTGTTCTTCAGCCTGTGGTGGAAGGCCCTGCCGGAGGAAAAGGCCCAGGCATACCTGGCCGTGGCCGGTGACCGCCGTTATTACCTGGAGAAGATGCGCCTGTTCCGGCCCTATACCCTGGACGAACGGGCCGAGCAAATCATCAACTACAAGACCGCGACCGGTGTGCGTCCCCTGGTTTCCCTCTACCAGACCATCACCGCCCGCTACCTCTTCCCCCTGGAGGTGGATGGCGAAACCAAGCGCCTGACCCGCAGCCAGTTGATGACCTACGCCCGCCATCCCGACCCGGACCTGCGGGCCAGGGCCTACCAGAGCCTGTTCGAGGTCTTCTCCAACGACCGCAGCGTCCTGGCGCCCATTTACCAGGCCGTGGTGCAGGACTGGTACAACGAGAACATCCGCATCCGCGGCTACGCCAGGCCGATTTCCCCCCGGAACCTGGCCAACCACCTGCCCGATGAGGTGGTGGATACCCTGCTGGACGTGTGCCGGGAGCAGCGTACGGTGTTCCAGCGCTACTTCCGGCTCAAGGCCCGGGCCTTGGGGATGCCCAAACTCCGCCGGTACGACATCTACGCACCCGTGGGCCGGGCCGACAAGACCTTCCCCTACGACCAGGCCGTGGAGATGGTGCTGGAGGCCTTTGGCCGCTTCCACCCCGAGATGGCCCGGCTGGCCCGGCAGGTCTTCGAGGCCCATCATGTGGATGGCGAATCCCGCCAGGGCAAGTACACCGGCGCGTTCTGTGCCGGCGTCGCGCCGGGCATGACCCCCTGGGTGCTGCTCAACTACCAGGGGCGCATCTCCGACGTGGCGACCATGGCCCACGAGATGGGCCACGCGGTGCACAACCTGCTGGCCCGGGAGCACTCGGTGTTCACC
>JALXBY010000287.1 GCA_026991215.1 Anaerolineales bacterium | reverse complement strand
CACGTCAACACCAACCTCGTCTCCACCTACTCAACCGCCACCGATCGGAGTTACACCCCCTACTTTTACGCCCACATATGAAACCATCATGCCGCCCATCCTCCCGCCGGTGACGGATACACCTACCCCGACCCAAACCACTATCGACAACCCAACGCCACCGCCATCCGATGACGGCGACCTTTCCGAAGTGCCAACAGAGACTCTCATCGACGAACTCATCACCCGGTTGTGCGGTCCCCAGGCCCTCTTGCTGGCTTTCCCCCTTCTCTTCCTGTGGCAGCGCAGGCGGGCAGGCCACCTCGACGAATAGAGAACGGCACGTCCGACCGCCGGGGCGGTCGCCGGGCCGCCCCGGTCCTGGTCACAAAGGCCGCAGGCCGGTATCCGTCAGTTGCCAGAGGTGCATCTCCAGGCCCAGGGTGCGGAAGGGTTCGGCTTCGACCGAGGTCATCCACACCTGGGCCGGTGCGTCCGGGCTTTCCAGGGCCATGCGGCTGAAGATGGTCACCACCCGTTGCCGCCGCGTCGCGTCCAGTTCCGCCGCAATCTCGTCCAGCAAGAGCACAGGGAGCACACCCGTTTTCGCCCGGTACCAGCGGGCCTCCACCCACTTCAGGCGCAACAGGGCATTGCGCATCTGCCCCCGGGAGCCGAACCGGGTCAGGTCCTGACCGTTGAGCAGGAAGCGGAAGTCGTCGCGATGGGGGCCCAGGGTCGTATGGCCCCGCAACCGTTCCAGGGGGAAGCGCCGCTTCACCTGTTCCAACAACAGGGCTTCCAGGGCCGCCCGGTCCTTGGGGAAACCCTCCCGCAACGCGGGGGCCTGGGCGTCCATGTTCCAGAAACTCAGGGCTTCGGCCCGGGCCTCCTCGTCTTCCTGGCCCAGGGCCGGCAGGTAGAGCAGGCGCATCTGCTCCCCCTGGGTCAGGGCCTCGCCTCCGTCCTGCAGTAGCAGCGCGTTCCATTCCTGCAAGGCCTGATGCCGGTGCCACATCAAGGTCGCGGCCAGGCGGGCCCACTCCCGGTCCCAGGGGTCCATTTCAGCCGGTGAAACCGCGCGGACCTGGGCATGCTTTAGCAGCGCGTTGCGCTGCTCCAGCACGTGGGTATACCGGGCCAGGGTGGGAGCATAGTCCGGGAGCACCGGTGCCAAGGTCAGGTTCAGGTATCGCCGACGCTGTTCCGGCGAACCATCCACGATGCTCAGCATCTGGGGGAGGAACAGCACGGTCAGCACCCGGCCCAGCACGTCCACGGCCTTGCGCTTCACCCGGTTGAGCAACACCTCCCGCTGCAGGCTCATCCCCCCCTGGGGCGAACGCCGGACAATCCATCGGACCTCCAGGCTTTGCTCGCGGGGTTCGTCTTCCCGGAGGAACCCGGCCCGGATGCGGGTGACCATCTCGGCCGAGGCCAGCAGCAGGGGTTGATTGAAGAGTTCCCGGGTCCGGGACGTGCGGTGGGAGGCCAGCGCGCTCAGGTACGCGGCCGCCTCGAGCAGGGTGGTCTTGCCCCGCGCGTTTTCGGCCACGATGACGTGCACGCCGGGCGTAAAGGTGTGCTCCCAGTACACGAAACGGCGGAAGCGTTCCAGGAACAGATGGGTCAGGTACATGATGAGGTCGTTGGGCGTTGGGCGTTCGTCGTTCGTCGTTGGTCGGTGGTCGTTGGTCGTTCCAATGGGGTCAGGGGGCTGCTTGGGGGAGGTTGGCGAACAGGTCCTGTTCGATGGGTTCGCCGGGCCTGGGCTTTGGGTACGCCCGCATGAAATGGGCCTCGGGCCGGCGGGGGAAGGCCAGCCGGTGGAAGAAGCGCTCCCGGCGGGAGAGCCGGACCGTATGCAGTTGGCTGGCGTGGCAGCGCACAGCCCGGTCCACCCGTTCCATGACTTCGGGCTGGCCGTAGCAAATGCGGGCGTGGGTGCGAAAACCCCGGGACCGCCGGGTGAGTTCCACCAGGTCGATGTCCTTGTTCAGCCCCTGCTGGCGGGGGTTCAGGCCCAGCAAGGGCATCAACCACAGCAGCCAGCGGAGCCGACGGCGGGGGAAGAAGTGGTAGTACAGTTTGGCCGGGGCCCAGGGGCTTCGTCCGGCTTCCCAGGCCTGGCGCAGGTGGAAGAAGGCCAGCGTGGTGGCCCGGTGCATTTTGATGTGGTCCGGGTGCAGGTAACCCCCAATGGGGTCGAAGGTGATGACCACCTGGGGCCGGAGTCGCGCCAGCACTTCCTGGATGCGTTCGGCCACGGCTTCATCCGGTGCGTTCACCAGGGCCTGGGGGTGGTGGTTGGCTTCGGTGCCGGGCATGCCGGAATCCCGGTAGCCCAGGAAGTGCACACCAGCCAGACCCAGGGCCTGGGCCGCGCAGGCCAGTTCGGCTTCCCGAAGTTCGGCCACCGAAGCGTAGCCTTCGAGGAGCCGGGGGTCGGTCACGGTGCCAGCCTCGCCCCGGGTGGCACAAATCACATGCACGGCCACGCCCCGCAGCGCATACAGGGCCAGCACCCCGCCCAGGCCAAAGGTCTCGTCATCAGGATGCGCCAGAGAAGCCACCAACGTGTACATGGCTAAACCGTGGAAAACCGTTCACTTACCTACAGCCCACAAACCCCGCCTGGAAAGGCGCGCCTCGTTTTGCGCCGTGCGCAAGCGGGTCTGACAGGCCGTATCAAAAGGCGTCCAAAAGACCTCGGCCCATCCGAACCGGACAAGGGCTTCATTGACGAAAACGTCTCCTGCAAAGACATATCGTAACCAACGGCCCAAATGGTCCACGTTGAAACGGTCACGGTAAAGGCGCAAAGGGCCACGCTGCAGCAACGAAGCATTGAACTGCGTAGCCTCCTCATATCCAGCCTGCCAGGGTTCCGGCGTATTCATACCGATGTAACGTATTTCGGCAATCTGTCCTGCGACCTCAACCAGAATGGTATCCCCATCGACGACGCGTAACAACGTAGCCTGCTCCGGCGGAAGGGGCGGTGGACAGGTATACGGTTGCGGCCAGATGAACGGCGGTTGCCCAGGGGCTTTGTACAGGCTCATAGCCAGAAAATACCCAACAACGACCACGGCAACAAAGGCAAACCCAAAGGCAGCGCGGCGAAGGGCCATGGCCGAACCTGCCTCCTTCACCTTGATATATGACGCATTTTCAAGCAAATCCCAGCGGTACGTTCCGGGGCGGTTCGCTCCGGGCCAGGAGGTCCCTGGCCTGGGCCACGTCCCGCGCGATTTGTGCCCGCAGGGCCTGGGGCGAGGGGTACTTCCGTTCGCCCCGCAGCCGCTGCAGGAAGGCAAAGGCCATGGGCTTCTCATACAGGGGGCCGCCGGTGTAGTCCAGCAGGTGCACTTCCAGCAGGGGCTTTGGAAGCGGGCCGAAGGTGGGCCGCCGGCCCAGGTTGGCCACCGCGGGGTGCCAGGCCGCGGCCCCTTCCCAGCGCGCCCAACCAGCATAGACGCCTTCCGCGGGCAGCCACTTCTCCGCCGGCGGTTCCAGGTTTGCGGTGGAAAAGCCCACCTTCCGGCCCCGCCCGGCCCCTGGCAGCACCCGCGCCTGCAACACATAGGGCCGGCCCAGGAGCCGCGCGGCCAGGGCCACATCCCCCTGGTCCAGGGCCTGGCGCACCCGGCTCGCGGAGATGCGGCCCTCGCCGTTGCGCACTTCTTCCAGCACGTGCAGGGTGAAGCCCGCCCGCGCGGCCAGTTGACGCAAAAAGGCCACGTCCCCCCGGCGGTCATGGCCCAGGGCGAAGTCGGGGCCGCAGACCAGGCCCTGCATCCCCAGGTGCCGACGGAGCCGGGCCACGAAGTCTTCCGGCGGCATATGGGCCAGATCGTGGTCGAAGGGCAGTACCACGGTGGCATCAACGCCCAACTGGACGAACAGGGCCAGTTTCTCCGGCGTCGGCGTCAGGTAGCGGGCCGGTCGGCGGCCAAAGAAGACCGCGGGCAGGGGGTCGAAGGTGACCACCACGGCCCGCACCCCGGCTTTCCGGGCGTGGTCCACCACCTGGGCAATCAGCCGCTGGTGGCCTCGGTGCACGCCGTCGAACCCGCCCACCGTAACCC
>JALXBY010000286.1 GCA_026991215.1 Anaerolineales bacterium | reverse complement strand
CCCAGGTCACGCCCACGCCCACACCCATGCCCCTGCCTTCCCCGACGCCCACGCCCATCGTGGCGGTGACCTCCATGGTGCCCACGGCTACCCCGCAACCCACGTCGGGCGCGGCGGAACTGACCGTCCCTTCCCGTTACACCCTTCAAAAGGGCGAATACCCGTACTGCCTGGCCCGCCGTTTCAACATCCACCCCGACGACCTCCTGGCGGCCAACGGGCTGCGACGGGGCCAGCGGGTCTACCCTGGCATGACGTTGGTCATCCCCCAGAACGCCCGGCCCTGGCCTTCCACCGCGTCCCGGTCCCTGCGGCCGCATCCCACCACGTATACGACCCGGGGCGGTGAGACCCTGTACCAGATTGCGTGCATGTTCGGCGACGTGTGGCCGGAGCAAATCGCCCAGGCCAACGGCATCCCCTTGAGCGACCTGGGCAAACCGCTGTCCGCAGGCCAGACCCTGCGCATCCCGTGACGCCCTGGGCGGTGGTCGCCATCCGGGAGCAGACGCCGACACGCGCTGGAGGTATGCCGCGCGGGGTGAATGGCATACCAGCGGGTGCTGACAGCCGATGCACCTTTGGGGAGCAGACGCAGCGGGGGAGGGCCGCGCCCTCCCCTTTTCGTTTCGCATTAGGACCCCCCATTTGAGGTGTTGGGATGCAGCCGCCTCCTGCTTATCTTCTTCAGGCGTTGCAAGAACTTCCCCGCCTGCGGCACCACGTGGCCCCGCAGCGGGAAATCCAGGCCCTGGCCGCCGCGATTCGGGCCTACCACTGGCTGGGGGAAGACGCGGCTGCGGGTCGGCTGTTCGAGGAAGCCGCTCGGCGGGTTCCGGCCCTGCCTGGGGAACGGCTGCAGGCGATGGCCCACCTGGAACTGGCCCGGACCGGCCAGGTACTGGGCCTCAGGCAGGCCGTCCGGTCTCACCTGCAACAGGGCCAGCGCCAGGGCCTGGCCCTTCCCCCACGGCACCGGGCCGAAATGTGGCCCGAACTGGCCCGCTTGTGGGCAGCCCTGGGCGAAACCCAGCCCCTCTGGGACCTCTGGCAGGACCTGCAAACCTGGGACGACCCCTGGCTTCAGGTTCCGGCCTGGCGGGGGCTGCTGGCAACCGCCCTGGAACAGCAGGACGCCCAGGGGATGGCGTACGCGTTGGACGTGCTCTGGGCCTGGGATGCGCCCTTCCTCCTGCAGGCCGTGCGGGAGGCCGGGGACCTGCTCGCGCACCCGGCAGCCCGGCCCGTGCTCCTTGCCCTGAGTGACCGCGCCCCGAACCTGCCAGAACCCTTCTACCGGGGCATGCTCCTGGTCGCGCTGGCCCGGCACTGGCGTGGCCTGGGGGAGGACGAGCGGGCTGCACGGCTGCTCCACGCAGCGCGGGCAGTACAGGAACACCTTTCCCACCCCGCGCGCCGGGCCGAACACATGGCGGCCCTGGGCCGGGCCCTGGCCGAATGGCCCGAGGCCCATGCCGAAGCCCGGCGGTTCCTTTACCAGGCGCTGGACCTGGCCCGAGGCATTGGGTACATGGACGACCGGGCCCGAGTCCTGCACCCGGTGCTGGACGGCCTGGTGGACCTGGGCGACCATGCGGGGTTGCTGCAGGCGCGGCCGGTCATCGAGGAAATCGGGTATCCCCGGTTCTACGGACCCCTGGCCCGGCACCTGGCCCAGGCCCTGCTCGCGCTGGGGGACCGGGCCACGGCTCGCGACGTGTCGTTGCAGGCCGTACATCGGGCCCGGGCGGAAGCCCACGTGTGGAAACAGGCCGAACTGTTGCGCCACGCGGTGGGCGTGCCCCTGCCTGAGGTCCTCGCCGAGGCCATGGCCCTGGCCGGCCGCCTGCCGGACGAACGCTACCGGGGCCAGGCCCTGGTGGATGTGGCCGCGGCTTTGCCGTCCCCGCAGGCGGAAACCCATTTCCCCCGCCTTTGGGAACAGGCCCTGGCCCTGCGCCTCCCCGGGCCGCGACAGGGCACGGTGTTGCGTTTGCTGGAAATCGGGTTGGAGAAATTGCCCCGATGGATGTTCACGCGCGGGTCCCAGGCCCTGGCCGCCCTGCAGTACCCCCACTGGCGGGCCCTGGCCCTGGAACGGCTTGCCCAGGCCTGGCGACAGGCCCAGGAGTCGAAGCCGTAACCCTAAGGCCGGACATCCCACACATCCCACAGAAGAGAACGTTTCCACCTAAACCTCTGTGTCCTCTGTGGCTCCGTGTGAGTCACTCAAAACTCGTACAACGCCTGCTCATAGCCTTGATTGCCCCCGTGGGGACCGAGCGTGGTTATAATAAGAACCGCCTGCCCCAGTAGCTCAAGGGAGAGAGCAGCCGCCTCCTAAGCGGTGGGTTGGGGGTTCGAGTCCCCCCTGGGGCATTTTTTGTTTGGCGGAAAGCCATGGCCCAGGCCCCCCAGTTGCGCATCCGAACCTACGGTGGGGGAAAGGTCCAGCGAACGGAAGACGGGTGGCTGCTCACCCTGCCAGCCGGATGCCGGCGGTACTGCCTGGCCCAACTGGACGATTACGGGCACCTCCCCCGGCGCCGTTACCCCTGGCGGCCGCCCGTGGTCCTTTCCCTGGAAGCCCGGATGACCGGGGCCGCTGCGGCCGGCACCTGGGGCTTTGGCTTCTGGAACGACCCCTTCCCCGGCCTGGGCGGGGCGGCCAACCGGCTGCCGGCCTTCCCCCAGGCCCTGTGGTTCTTCGGCGCCGCGCCGCCCAACCACCTGAGCCTCCATCCCGAAGTCCCAGCCCGGGGCTTTTTCGCGGGGGTCACCTTCTGGCCCGGCCGGGCCTGGGACGGGCTCCTGGCCCCATGGGTGGCCTTGCTTGTGCCCTGGCCGGGCCTGCGGGAAACGGCCCGACGCTGGGTGGCCCGCCGCATGCGCCAGTGGGGGCGTGCCCTCAACGTGGACCCGGCCCAATGGCACCGGTACCGCATCCTGTGGGCCAGGGACCGGGTCCGCTTTTGGGTGGACGATGCCCTGATTGGGGAAACCCCGCTGGTGCCGCCGGGGCCTCTGGGCCTGGTCCTCTGGGTGGACAACCAGTTCGCGGCCTGGCCGCCCGGTGGCCTGCCCCGCTGGGGCGTGCGTCCCACTTCGGAACCCGCGGCCCTGGCCCTCCGGGATGTGCGATGCCATCCCCCGGATGCAGCCCCCTGAGGGGCACGGCAGCCCTTACCGCGCCGGCGTGGAAACGCGCGGGCGGGGACGCACCGGCACCTCGCCAGGCCGCGGCACCGCGGGCTTGGGCGTGGTCACAGGGGGCCGGGAAGCGCCTTCCTCCATGGCCCCGGTCTTGGTGTTCGTACGCCCAAAGCGCCACACGAAGAGTTGCGGCCCGGCCTGGACCACCGTCCCCATCAGGGTGATGCGGGTCAGCCAGACCAGGAGGGCCAGGAAGACGGGGACGCCCCGCAGCAGCATCTTGCGGCCCAGGAGCGGCTCGCCGGCCGGGGTGTGGGTCATCAGGGCCACGCTGACGCCCCACCAGGTCAACAGCGCGTTCATGGTGGCGGCCAGGAACCAGGCCCCGAACACGAACCACATCTCCGTGGCGTCGTCGTCCTCCTCCGGCAGGGCGAACAGGCGGGCCAGGCCCGCGGTGTCGATGCCGCAGAAAGCCAGGGCCAGCCAGGTGGCCCATGGAACGCCCAGGAACCGAACGTCGCCCAGCAGGTCCCGCAGGGCATAGGCCGTGGTGCTGTAGTTGAACATCTCGAAGAAGAGCAGGGAAATCAGCACCAGGCCGCCGAACACCCAACCCCAAGGCATCCGCTTCATCGTTCCACCTCCGCAAACGAGAGAATCCTCCAGCTACGGGTTATGGGGGCGCCGGGTCCTGTTTCTCGTTCATGGCCCGGCGCTTCCCTGTTGGGGCGTCTCCAGTTTAGAACAAATGTTCTAAGAAGGCAAGGGGGAAGGCGGGGGAAGTTTTCAGGGAAGCGGCTGTAACGCGGGCTGGTTTCCTTCGTCTTCTTTCGTGGAAGTCATCCGCCGGGAAGCATGTGGTCAAAAGGTCAATGAATTTCCAGAAACTGCAATTGATGACGGAAGAAACATCAGGTTGAATAGGGGCGTCCTTAGCGGGACGGTTCGTGAAATCGCTGAAGGAGGCCAGGGCATGCGCCGATGGGTACGACAATGGTTTGAAAAGCGCATTCAGGCGAAAGCGCCGGTGTCTGGGCCTGGGCGCCGGGGGCGGCGCGCGCGGGGCCAGGTGCTGGTGGAGTTCGCCCTGGTCTTCCTGGTGGTCATGATGTTCCTGTTGGGCGTGGTGGAGTTCGGGCACCTGCTCTTCGTCTACACCGCGACCACGTCCGCCGCGGCCGAGGCCGCGCGCTATGCCGCGACCACCGGCACCGAACCGGGCAGCACGGTGCCCCGCTACCAGGATTGCGACGCCATCCGCCGCGCGGCCTTGCGTATCGGCGCGATGGCCGGGCTGCGGCCCGAAGACGTGGAAATCGTCTACGATTGGGGACCTGGGACCACCCCCTTTGCCCAGTGCCCCAACCCGCCCACCGCCATTTCCGGCGGGGAGCGGGTGGTGGTCACGGTGACCATCTACTATCGGCCATGGGTGCCGTTGTTCCCGCAGGTCACCCTGCCCATGCAGGCGACGGTGGCCCGGACCTTGCTCGGGGAGGTGGAAGTTGCGCCGTGAGATGCAACGGCCCACGCGGGGCCAGGCTTTGGTGGAATTCGCCTTGATTGCCGTGCTCCTCCTCTTGCTCATGGCCGGGACCGTGGACGTGGCCCGGCTGGTGACCGCGTACACCTACCTGAACAACGCGGCCCAGGAGGGCGCGGTCTACGGTGCCATGCGGCCAACGGACGTTACCGGAATCACCCAACGGGTCCGGGATACGGCCCGGAGCCTGTTCCCCCCGGACCAGGTCACCGTGAACGTGTCTTACATTACCCAGCCCTGTCCGGGGAACCGGATTCAGGTGGAGGTCCAGAGCCAGTTGGTGCTGATTTTCCCCCTGGCGGAACTGTTCAGCGCCGACCGCCGCGTGACGTTGACCACATCAGCCCAACAGGTGATTCTGCAATCCAATGCTGCGGGCTGTCCATGAACCAAGATAAGGTTTCCTGGAAAGGACTTTGAAAAGGAGGTGCGCCGATGACGCGCGTACGACGAGGTCAGATTCTGGTGTTGTTCGCCCTGGGTGCGGTAGCGCTGATGAGCCTGGTGGCCCTGGCCATCGACAGCAGCCGGGTTTACATGAGCCGCCGGCAGGCCCAAAATGCGGCCGATGCCGCGGCCCTGGCCATGGCCTGGGAGTTAATCCGCACCCGCGGGGATTGCGCCGCGGCCGTGGCCAAGGGCCTGCAGGTCGCGGCCGACATGGGCTACACCAACGACGCCAACACCACCGTCGAGATGTACTGCCCGCCGGCCGATGGTGAGTACAAAGGCCAGACCGGGTACGTCCAGGCCCGCATCACCACCGGGACCGATACCACCTTCCTGCGGGTCGTGGGCACGGACCGGTTGCGCTCCACGGTGGAAGCCGTGGCCCGGGCCCGCATGGGGACGCTGTTCGGCAGCAACGCGGTGGTGGCCCTCAGCGAAACGGGTTCCGGCGGCAAGCGCGGGGGCATCAAACTCAACGGCAACTCGTACGTGCACATCAAGAATGGCGGGTTCTTCAGCAACAGCAACGATGCCCGTCGTTCCTTCTGGGCTGTGGGCAACGCGGATATCGTGCTCTCGCCAGGGCAGCGCATCAACACCGTGGGCGGCTGTGACGTGCCGGCCCGCTACCAGGACTTGTGCAACCCCGGCGTGCCCCAGGTGGACTACGACCAATGGCTGGCCCAGCTGGATAGAATCGTCCCGCCCATCCCTGACCCGCCGGCCTGCACCTTTACCTATTCTCGCCTGCGGAAGACGGGTGGCACCCTGGGCCAGCCCGGGAAGACGGTAGTCTACTGCGTCACTGGCAACGTTGACCTGACCGACGTCAAACTGGTGGGCCGGGTGGTGATTCGGGCCCAGGGGGATGTGGACTTCGACGGTCTGATTACCGCCGAAAACCTGGAAATCTACATGGAGCGGGCCCGCGGGGATGTGACCTTCAACGCGGGCACTGACTTCTCGGCCCAGCGGTTACGCATCTATGCCTACTACGATGCCGACGTCAACCTGCTGGGGAACACGCAGGTAGCCAGCCAGGATGCCCTGCTTTACCTGACCAGCGGTTTGCTGGACCAGCGGGGGAACTCCACGATTAAGTTCTGCCCGCCCCCGCCTGACGACCCCGACGGCTTCGGTGGCCTGACGATTTTCATGAAGGAGTATTCCGGCAACCCGGATTACATCGTGAAGGGCAACACCGAGAACTGGATTGCCGGAACGGTTCTGGCGCCGCGCGCAACCATCCAGTTCAACGGGAATACGGAGAACGTGTACGCCAGCGTGCAGTGCCATGGCATCACGGCCCAGGGCATTCCCACGCAAATCATCGGGTACAGCGTCAAGTTCAACGGCAATTCCTGGACGTACATCGATTTCGTGCCCCAGTTGCTCTTTGGGCGCACGACCATCGAATTGCTCAAGTGAGTCCCTCCTCCCTTCCTTCCTCCCTCCCGAGAAGGCCGGGCCTGGTGCCCGGCCTTGTGTTTTCCCGCACCTGTGGGAAAGTCGTTGTGCTATTCTATATGCTTGCACGTGTCCAGGAGCCATAAAGCCCTCCGGAAGATGCTTTTTGGGAGAACAGCGATGTTTAGGGCGCTTGCTGTGGTTGTGGTTTTGTTGTTCGTTGTGGGATTGGCCTGGTGGTGGTATGGGTACCGGCGTTACCACACCTGGAATTGGGACTGGCGCTGGACGGACCTGCCAGCCGAATCCGCTACGGGCTCTGCTCCCTCGAGCCTTTCGGTTCGGTTGGTGCTGAAGCCCCAAACGGACCTTGCCGACCGTCCGCCCGAGGTGTTCCGCATCACTGGTTTGATCCCGGGGCAGCGAGTGCGCGTTCAAGTGCAAACACGGGATGCCCAGGGACGACTGTGGGCCGCAGTTGGGTTGTGGCAGGCCGATGCACGCGGCATCGTCGACCTGGCTGCTCAGTCCCCTTTACAGGGGACGTACCACCGTGCTGACCCCCTGGGCTTGGTCTGGTCCATGCGGCCGGTGCAGCCCATGCGTGCGCCCATGTTCGAGCCCAAACCAGAGGGCTACACTCTGGACGTTACTGTTGAGGCCGGCGGTCGCATCCTGGCCCAGACCCGCTGGGTACGCCAGTTACGCACAAAGGGCCTCATATGTCGCACGCTGCGCGAAGTCAACTTGGTGGGCGCGTACTGTCACCCCCTCGGGGAGGGCCCCTTCCCAGGTGTGCTGGTCCTGGGCGGTTCTGAAGGCGGCTATCGCGAGACAGCCGCGGCCTGGTGGGCTGCCCATGGCGTGGCCGCGCTCTCTCTGGCCTATTTCGGCATCGACCCGCTACCCAAAGCCCTGGCTCGAATCCCAATCGAGTACTTTCTCCATGCCCTGGACTGGCTTCGAGCACAGCCAGAAGTGGCAGCCGATCGGGTGTTCGTCCTTGGGGCCTCTCGGGGCAGTGAAGCCGCGCTGCTTACCGGCATCTACGCCGACCCACCCCCGGCCGGCGTGATCGCCATAGTGCCCAGCCATGTGCTCTGGGCCGGCCTGGACTTCTCCCAGGGCTTCCCCCCGCCCCCGGCCTGGACGTATCAGGGTCAGGACCTGCCCTACCTGACCTGGGGGTGGTCCTGGGACTTCTTGCAGATGATGGTGGGCAACCCGGCGCGCCTTCGACCCGTGTTCGAAACTGCGCTGCAGGGTGAGGTCCCCGAAGATGTCTACATTCCCGTGGAACATCTGCAGGCTCGGCTGCTCCTGATTTCCGCTACCGATGACCAGATGTGGCCCTCCACGCCTATGGCCGAAGCCCTGGTCCGCCGGATGCAAGCCTATGGGAAAGGGGACCGGGTTCGGCATTTGGCCCTGCGAGATGCCGGCCATGTGGTCTTCTTTGATGCCAGGCCGCCAGTGCGTCTGATCCCTCCGTACCTTTTGGGCGGACGCACTCGCGAGGCTAACGTAGACGCTGGACTGCAGGCCTGGAAGCATATATGGGCGTTCGTCGTGCATGGTGCATGGTGAATGGTGAGCGGATGTTTGCGAAGGTGCTGCGTGCCTTATCTGATTCACTTGGGAGGCGAGGGAAGTGTTAGGAGTGGTAGACTTGGGTTGCCGAAAACCACAGATGGGGTGCGCTATGGCCCTGGTCGACCGGTTGTACACCCTGCAACGTCTGGATACCCTCCTGAACCGCTTCCGGGAGCAGAAGGCCCGGCTTCGGGACCTCCTGAACAACCGGGAGGAAATCGAGCGCTACCGCCGCCGGCTGGAGGAGATGCGGGCCAGGGTCAAGGACCTGCACAGGCAACTCCTGGAGAGCGACGCCCAGGTACAGCAACTGCGGAAGAAACTCCAGGACCTGGAGGCGCGGCTGACTAAGGGCCAGGTGCAGAACCCCCGCGAAGCCCTGGTCCTGCAGCAGGAAATCACCTACCTCTACCGGAAGATCGACCAGGCCGAAGACCTGGCCCTGCAAGTCCTGATGGAATGGGAACGCAGCAAGGCCGACCTGGAGGCCGCGGAAGCCGAATTCCAGCAGATGGAAGCCCAGCGTGCCCGACTGGAAGCCGAATTGCAAAAGGAAATCGAGGAACTCGAGGCCAACATGCAGGAACTCCTGGAGCGGCGGCGGGTCCTCATGGGGGGCCTGCCGCCGGACATCATGGCCCAGTACGAGCAACTCCAGGCCCGTAAAGGCGGCCTGGCCGTGGCCCTGGTGGAAGAAGGGGCCTGTTCCGCGTGTGGGGCCGTGCTCAGCGCGGCCCGGCTCCAGGCGGCCCGGAACGTGTTTTCCCTGACCTACTGCCCCCAGTGTGGCCGCATCCTGTATGCCCCATGAGGGGCCGTTGGCCCCCGCGCCCTCCCGTCGCACCATGCATCGCCTGAAACTCCGGACCGAGCACATCGCCCTCGGCCTGTGCCTTTTGGCGGTTGTGGCCGCGTACGCGGTGGGCCGGCAGGTGTACGAACACATCCCCCACCTGGAAGACGAACTGGCCTACTGGTGGCAGGCCCAGATTCAAGCCCGGGGGAAACTCAAAATCCCCTCCCCGCCCGAACCCCAAAGTTTCCTCGTGCCCTTCGTGGTGGACCACCGCGGGTACCGTTTCGCCAAGTACCCCCCTGGCTGGCCCATGCTGCTGGCCCTGGGCCTGCGGTTGGGGGTGTTCTGGTGGGTCAACCCCCTCCTGGCCGGGCTGAGCCTGTGGTTGCTCTACCGCCTGGGGAGCCGTTTGTGGAACCCCAAGACCGGCCTGGCCGCAGTGCTCCTGGCCATGACCTCGCCGTGGTTCTGGATGCTGGCCGGCTCCCTGCTGCCCCACATGGCTACCCTGGTCTACACCGGGGTGCTGCTCCTCTTCTGGCTGGCTCTGGTCGATAGAGAAGCCCCGCGGCCGCTGTTCTGGTGGGGCTTCGTGTTTGGGGCCATGGCCCTGGTCTGGACCCGGCCCTGGACCGGGTTGGGCGTGCTTTTGCCCTTTGGGGTGCTGGCCCTGTGGCGCTGGCGGCAGGGCCGGCTTTCGACCGGGATGCTCCTGGGGTTTGCCGGGGCCGCGCTGTTCACCGCGGGGAGTTTCGCGCTGTGGCAGTGGTACGTGACCGGCTCCCCCTGGCAGAACCCCTACACCCTGTGGTGGCCCTACGACCGCCCAGGGTTTGGCCCCGGTCGCGGGGTGCTGCCCCAGGGCCATTCCCTCCGCCAGGCCTGGATTAACACCCGGTTCAGCCTGTGGGTGGGTGCGGCCGACCTCCTGGGGTGGTTTCGGGTTTCCTGGCTGTTCTTCCTGCCGGGGTTGTGGGCCTTGCGGGACCGGCGGGCCGAGGCCTGGCTCCTCATCCTGATTGGTCCGGTGTTGGTGCTGCTCTACATGGCCTACTGGGTGGGCGCGTGGCTGTTTGGCCCCCGGTACTACTTCGAGGGCTTCTACGGGTACATGCTCCTGACCGTCCTGGGCATTCAGGTCAGCGCCCAGGGGCTGGCGTGGCTTTTGGGGAAGGTGGGGGTCCCGCGGCCCCGCGCGGTCGGCCGGGTCGCGGTGGGGGTTGTGGTCGGCGTGCTGGTGGCCCTGAACCTGCGTTTCTACCTGCCCCTGCGCCTGGGCATGATGCGGGGGCTGTATGGCATCTCCCGTCAGGCCTGGCAGCCTTTCCTCAGGCCCGAAGCCCAGCGCTTCACACCGGCCCTGGTCTTCGTGGAATCCGAACGCTGGATGGCCTATGGTGCGCTGCTCCCCCTGGAAGACCCGTGGCTGACCACCCCCTGGGTGTTCGCCTGGAGCCGGTCGGACATCCTGGACCGCCGGGTGTGGGGCTGCTTCCCCCAACGTACAGCGCTGCGCTACGACCCGGTGGAACGGCGGCTTGAAGTCTGGGAGACCAGGCCGCTGCCCTGCCCTGAGGAGGCCTCTGAAAACCAAATGACCGGGCAGGCACCCCGACGGCGCCCGGAGACATCGCCTTAGGGTTGCTCCCTTTCGGGCCTGGCCCGGTTCGGCGCGCTCCGTCGCGTCGGACCCACCCGGTCGCCTATTAGGATAAACCTTCCCGCCGCGACGTCAAGCGCTTGCGCAAGTCCGGCCGCCCTGTATACTAAAAACGCCCGCCAAACCCGTTTTTTGGTTGGTGTATGCGCAACGGTTGGCCCGCCAACCGTTGTTGTTTTTGTTTGTGGCATCTGGGGGAAGACCCATAAGGATGGGTCCCCCGCTGGCATGACGAGCAACCTTGAAGCGTTGGAGGCACGGGAATGACCAAGACCCTGACTTCGGGACCGATTCAACTGGATCCGCATCGGGACGTGGAAGCGCTGCTGGCCGTGCTGCCGCCCGACATCCGCGAGGCCGTGCGGGAGGCCGGCCCCCTGGAGGACCTCATCGAGGTCATCCTGGACCTGGGCCGGGTGCCCACGGCCCGCTTCGGGCAAAAGGGCGAGGTCGTCCTCCGGGAACGGGAGGTCACCCGGGACGAAATCCAGTACGTGGTGGACCGGGTCGGCGAGTTCGACGCGGACAACCGGGCCGGTATCGAGCGCACCCTGCACCGCATCGCGGCCATCCGCAACCGCCGGGGGGATGTGGTCGGCCTCACCTGCCGGGTCGGTCGCGCGGTCTACGGCACCGTGGACATCATCCGGGACCTCATCGAAAGCGGCAAGAACGTGTTGCTTCTGGGCCGCCCTGGTGTGGGCAAGACCACCATGCTCCGGGAGGCCGCGCGCATCCTGGCCGAGAAGAAGCGGGTGGTCATCGTGGATACGTCCAACGAAATCGGCGGCGACGGCGATGTACCCCATCCGGCCATTGGCCGCGCCCGGCGCATGCAGGTGCCCACCCCGGCCCTGCAGCACGAGGTCATGATCGAGGCCGTGGAGAACCACAACCCTGAGGTCATCATCATCGACGAAATCGGCCGGGAACTGGAAGCCATGGCCGCGCGCACCATCGCGGAGCGAGGCGTGCAACTCATCGCCACCGCGCACGGCAACACCCTGGAAAACCTGCTCCTCAACCCCACCCTTTCCGACCTGGTGGGCGGCATCGAATCCGTTACCCTTTCCGACGAAGAAGCCCGACGGCGGGGCACCCAGAAGACTGTGCTGGAACGCCGCGCACCGCCCACCTTCGACATCCTGGTGGAAATCCAGGACCGCAACCGCCTGGTGGTCCACAAGGACGTGGCCGAGGCCGTGGACGCGCTCCTGCGGGGCTACCCGGTGCAGCCCGAACTCCGCTACCGGGATGAAGAAGGGCGCATCCACATCCAGCAACTCACGCCGCCCACGGGCATGGTGCGTCGGGACCGGAAAGGCCCCCGCCGGCAGGATTCGTGGGCCTCGGTCGCGCCCGTTCCCGCCGCCGCTACAACGGCAGCGCCGGAGAACGGCGGGGCCACCGAAGAGGAACAGGCGCTGGAGGCCGCGGGCGCGCAGACCCACCGCCGGACGCCGGTTCACATCTATACCTATGGCGTGAGCCAGGACCGCCTGATGCGGGCCGCCCGAAGGCTGGACGTGCCCGCGGTGGTGGTCAAGGACCTGGGCCGGGCCGAGGCCATGGTCACCCTGCGTTCCTATTACCGCAAGCGGCAGCGGCCCATCGTGGACGCGGAGGCCCGGGGCCTGCCCATCTACGTCCTCCGCTCCAACACCATGGCCCAGATGGAGCGCTTCCTGAGCGACCTCTTCCACCTGCAGGAAGCCGACGACATGGAGGACGTGGACCTGGACGACGTGGTGGATATCACCCAGAAGGCCATCGAAGCCGTGCTCAAGGGCCGGCACATGGTGGAGCTGCCCCCCGCGCCGGCCGAAGTGCGGCGGATGCAACACGAAATGGCCCGGGAAGCCCATCTCAAATCCCGGTCCGCAGGGGTCGAACCGTACCGCCGGGTCATCATCTATCGGGATTAGCCGGGCAGGGGAGGGTATTGCCCTCCCCTGGCTTTTTTATGGCTTGGCAATCGGGCACCCCGCGTTGGGCGTCCGGTGCACCACGGCCACGGGCCAGCGGCCCCATTGGGGGAACCCCTGCCGCGCTAAGGTCTGGGACCAGGCGATGACCTGCCGGTCCTGGTCGGGGTCCCCCACCAGCACGAACAGGGCGCAGGTTTCCTTCAAGTCCTTCAACGAGGTTGAGGAAAGCAGGGGGTAAGTGGGCCGCGCGGTGTAGAAATCCACCACCACCCATTTGTTGGTGTAAAAGGCCACCTGCGGGGGGACGCGGCGCAGGGCAGGCCACAGGTCCGTGGTCTGGAGCGCGGCCGTGCGCCAGGCCGCACCCCGGCGGTGCCACAGGGGGATGTAGAAATCATCGTACGCCCGGGCCGTGCGCAACAGGTGGAGCCAGGCCAGAAGCACCAGGGGCACCAGCCACCACCGTTCCCGCACCAGCACCCAGGCGGCCACGCCCACCAGGAGAAGCAGGGGCACGTACACCGGTACGAGCAGACGCAGTTTGAGTTCTACCTTGGGTTCCAGTACGGTTCGGGAAGCCAGGAACACCGTCCAGTACCAGAGCACCCACGCGCTCCAGAGGAACAGGAAAGCCCGGTAGCGGGCTGCTTCGTCCCTGTCTACAGGGTCGCGGCGCAAGGCCCATACGCCGGCCAGAATCACGCCCAGGGCCGCGGCCAGCACCATCCCGGCCCGCAGGAACCAGAGGGCATCCGGCAGTTCCTGGAAGGGCGGCTGTACCCACTCGGCCACGGTCCGGGCCGCGCGG
>JALXBY010000285.1 GCA_026991215.1 Anaerolineales bacterium | reverse complement strand
GTGTAGGAATTCACCACCGCGATGAAGGGCTTGTGGAAATCCTCGGGGGACTGGATGGCCCCGGTGGCCCAGAGCAGGGCCCGATGGGGCGCCCGTTCGTAGCCGTGCTTGATGATGGTGGAACGCATGGCCTCCTCCAAAACGAAAAGCCGCCCGCTTGCGGCGGGCGGCCTGGAATGACGTGGCCTGGGTTGGGGATGGGCTTAGCGTGGGGATGACACGCTGCCGCCCGCGCGCATCGTCTCCTCCTCCAGAACGAGGAGGCCAAGCAAAAGACCAAGGACCTGCAGGGAGACGACACGCGTGGACGGCATGAAAGGACCTCTCAGCGCCTTTGGGCAGACGTTGCCCGGTTCGATTTGAGGGCTGATTATACAGAGACGCGGCCGGGCGAATCTTAAAACTCGAAGCGTCGGGGAAAGATTTAATGCGCCTTAATACGCCTTAAGGTTATGGGCTGGGAATCCCATTACATCCGGGCCAGGGCCAGCAGGCTGGCCGCGAGCAACAACCCCAGGCCAAACAACGCGGTCAGGGGCGTGGCCAGGATCGAGGCCATGACCGCCAGGAAAAGCAGGCCACCAGGCAGCATGAGGGGGATACCGGCGTACTTTTCCAGGTCGTAGAACACCAGGCTCAACCCGGCCAGCCCCAGAGCCTGGAGGGCATAGGTCAGGAAAGGGGTCATGGGAACAAGACTCATCACCCCAGCCAGCACCAGCACCACACTCACCGCAGCCCAGCGGGCCACGGCTTGATGCCGGTACAGGCAAAACAGGCCAACGCCCATGAGCACCTGGCTGCCCGCCCATAGCCCCGTAGCCCAAAGGCCTGGTTGCCAGCCCAGGACTGCACTCAACATCATCGCCGCGGCATAGACAGCCATCAGGGTCAGGGGGAAGCCCAACGCGGTACGGCAGACGGCCAGACGTTGCCCGGGACGCGGGGACGTGGGCTGCTTCATCGAAGTTCCTCCAAAATGTGTAACGGCTGGAAAGAAAAGGGGCGGTGCGGCTGCGGCCACACCGCCCCGATTGTACCGTGGCCCCGTTCACTTCTGGGCCATGGCGTAGAGTTCCTTCTCCAGGGCCTCGACCTCCTCCCAGCGGCCTTCGGCCTGCAGTTTCTCCATGCGAGCCAGGTACATGTCTTCGGAGGACATCTTCAGGATCTGAGCGGGTTCCACACCGAGGTTACGCGCGCCCCGTTTGACCGCCCAGACGAAGAAGTACAGCCACAGAGCCAGGTACAGCGCGTAGATCAGCATCTGTACCGCGGGGCTCTTGGGCGCAATCAAGGCCGGGACGAAAGTCGTAGGTGCGTAGTGGCCGCTGGCCATGAGGCCATCCCAGAAATCCCGGGCCAGGGTATAGGGCAGGTAACCCAGGTAGAAGAAGGGCCAGATGAGCAGGCCGGTGATGTACAACAACCCTGCACGGCCGTAGTTGCGGAACTCACAACCAATCATGAAGATGGTACCCAGGCCCAAAAGCAGGCCACCGAAGATGTCCATGGAAAGGGTGGTGTTCTCGCGGATGGCCGTGCCCACTTTGTGGAATTCCGCGCCTTTGGGCCCCACGTAACCCGCGGCAAAAGCCTCGGTTGCCCAATGGTGCCCTTCCATGATGCCGAAGAAGGCGAAGGCGATGAACATGACCAGGCCGGTCAGGAAGATGTGCAAACTGAGGGCGGCAAAGGGCTGATACGAAAGGAACACGGTGCGCAGGGAGTAGGGAATGCGCCAGCGGCGGGCCGCCTGCGCGTCGCCTTGTTCTACCTCACGGCCCATCTCCGGGTTGATGAGGGCGCACTCGGTGCCAAAGCCCGTCTTGGCCACGGAAATCCCCAACAGCGCGCCCACGATGAGCAGCATGATGATATTGGGCAGGTTCTGAGCCGAGAGCATGGACTTGTAAATCTTGGTCTTTTCGTAGGGCACGCCGAAGACCCGGACCGCATAATCGTTACCGGCAATGGCGTTGTAGGCTATCAGCACCATAATCAGGATGAGAATGGCATAGATGACGTACCGCAGGATCTTGCTTTCCTGCACCTCTTCGCTGGCGGTCAGGCCGTCGGCAAAGCGCAGGTGCTTGGTTTCAACCACGTACCATCGGGTCTCCTGGCTCTTGAAGAACTGGGTGAGGTTGAGGTTGCGCAGGATGACGAACCCAATGAGCGCGCCCACGGTGGCCGAAAGCATGACTACCCAACTCTTGAGGTTCATTGCGGGAAAACCGCCCAACAGATGGTGCAGGGTGCAGCCGCCAGCCACCCGTGTACCCCACG
Source organism: Anaerolineales bacterium (assembly GCA_026991215.1). Classification (GTDB taxonomy): domain Bacteria; phylum Chloroflexota; class Anaerolineae; order Anaerolineales; family DRMV01; genus S139-71. The sequence continues at coordinate 11,085 of JALXBY010000285.1, read as the reverse complement.
CGAACAAGAAGGCCCCTAAAGCAACAAAGACCAGGGTCTTCTTGGGGTACCTGGCCCAGGAACGGGTCTCCCCTTCCAGCCAGGCCAGGGCCAAGGCAGCAATCATCGCGCCAATGATCACCCACTGGATGGCCGGCTGATAGTCGGGCTTGGTGGCAATCAGGCTTCCGCCGAACAACGTGCTTTCCACGCCCGCCAGCATCCGGGCCATGCCGCTGGTGACGCCAATGAACTTGTGCTTGGGGTTCCCCAAGGGGAGGAAGAGGAAATTGATGATTTCGGCCAGTGCGGTAAGCAGGCCCGCGACCCACCAGGGCCACTGCCGCTTGAGCCAGGGCACGCCAGCATAGGCATTGCGGATTTTGCTCATGGCATCTTCCTCCTGCGCAAAGGGGTACATACGCACACCGCTGATGCAGGTTTATTTTGAGTGTATGCCCCGATAGGCCAAATGGCTTCTGTCGAATTTGTTAGAAGGGGGATAAGCGCAACTTATACCCCCCTGCGGGGTTTTGGAAGTACATGCATACTGCAGCCCTCAATCTACAGCCGGGAGGAGGAGAGCGATATGCCCTATTCCGTCCTGGTCCCAGAGTGGCTGAAGGTGTTTTTAGCCGTGGTACAGCACGGCAGTTTCAACAAAGCGGCCAAAGCCCTGCTCATGACCCAGCCGGCCGTCAGTCAGCGCATCCGGCATCTGGAGCAACTCTTGGGGGTGCGCCTGTTCGAACGCACGTTACAAGGCGCCCGGTTGACCCCGGAAGGCGAACGGTTGTTCCGCTATGCCCAGGCCGTGCATTGGTTGCTACTGGCGGCGGAAAGCCATCTCAGCAGGCCGCACCCCGAAGCCAGCCGGCGGCTGCTTTTGGGGGCCACGCCCACGGTCTCCTTCTACTGCCTCCCTGAATGGCTCCACCACTTCCACCAGGCGTATCCCAATGTGGTCATCCATCTCCAGACCGGCACCACCCCCCAGTTGGTGCAGCAAGTGGTCCGCCACATGCTCCCCCTGGCCCTGGTGGAAGGGGAACTGCCGGAAAACGCGCCGGTCACGGCTGTTCCCCTGCGGGCGTTGCACTTCGTCATCGTCGCGCCTGACCGTGCGCCCTGGAACACCTACCGCCGGCTTCCCCTGCGCGCGTTGCACAATCAGCCCTTCATCACCCGGCCCCAGGGAACACAGACCCGCCGCTGGATGGAGGACCTCTTCCAGCGGCTGGACGTTGCCCCACGCATTGTGGCCGAACTGGATTCACCGGAAGCCATCAAGCACGCGGTGGCCCGCGGCCTCGGCCTTTCTCTTCTCCCCCGATGCCTGCTTGAGCGCGCGCCAGAGCAGGGCCTGCACCTGATTGAAATCGAACACGGCCCCCTGGTGCGGCACATCAAAGCCATCTGGGAACGCCATCAAGTGCCACCGCCCCTGGCCCAGGCCTTCTTGCAAAGTTTACGTCAGGTCTTGGTCCACGAAGGTGGACGGAAATGAAGGCTGGGGAGACGGCAGCATCCGGGTATGGTCACCTGCCGAAAATTTGACTCACGGCGCAGGGGTCGGCGTCGGCGTGGGCGTTGGGAGTACGTTGGCTTCAAGGCCGGAGACCAGGGATTCGGGCAGGGGGAGGAGGAAGGGCTGGTTGCTGGGGACCAGCATCACCCGGATGCCAGGGGAGAGTTTCTGGATGTACACGTAGGTCAACAACTCCGGATTTTCCTGTAGCACCTGGGCTACCAGCCGCAGCGCCTCGGCCTCGGCCTTGGCCTCGATGATGCGGGCTTCGGCTTCGGCCTTGGCCCGAATCAGGCGGGCGTCGGCTTCACCCTGGGCCTGTTGCCGCAGTTGTTCGGCTTCCTGCTTCTTCTTTTCCACCAGGAAGCGGGCCTGTTGCGCCTGTTGCTCGGCAATCTGCTTCTGTTCCACCGCCTGGGCGTATTCGGGCGTGAATTCAATGTCCCGCAGCACGAAATCGTAGAGTTTCAGCCCGTTCTCCGCCAGCTTCTTCTCCAACTCCTGGGTGATGCGCTGTTCCAGTTCGAAACGTTTGGTGCTGACGACCTCATCCACCCGGTATTGGGAAACCGCATCCCGGATGATGCCCCGAACCAGGGGGCGCACCAGGTCTTCGGCGTACCGGTCCTGCCAGGTCAGGTGCACTTTGATGACCTGCTCCGGGTCGATGGCATAGATGACCGAAGCGTCGATGAAGATGCGCTGACCGTCCTTGGTCCGGGCTTCCACGGAGTCGTCCCCGGCCCGCTGCCCTTCGTCAGGCACCTTGCTCATGGTGTAGGTTTGCTTGGAAATCGGATACTGGACCACGTACTCGAAGTATGGAATCACGATGTGCAGGCCCGGTGTCAGCGGCTTTTCCCGATACCCTTTGGGCGCCAGGGCAGAGACGACCACGCCCCGCTGCTCCGGAGGGATGAACACCAGCCCCGCGGAAATCGCGGAAAAGAACAGGCCAATGAGCGCGGTCACGACCCAGGCAATGGCCCGGAGGCGGCCACGAACCCACAGGACGAAGAACACAGCCGCAAGACCCCAGAACAGCAGCGCGGTCAAGCGTACACCCTGGGTGACGTCCATAGCAGACCTCCTTTACCTCAACATGGCACGGAAACAAGGGATTAGGGACGACCATCGACCGTAAGCACCGGTGCGGATTCCAGGGAAGTCTTGGCCTGGCTGTAGACGTAATCAAACTCGGCCAGAAACGCCGCGGCCAGGTTGGGGTCGTGGATGATGAGCAGGTTTTCGTCGTTGATCATTTCGGCCCGTCGCGAGAAGTTGTAGGAACCGAAGGCCACGATGGAAGCATCCCAGACGATGACCTTGTGGTGCATGGCATAAGGGTTGCCGTCCACCCGCACGTCCACACCAGCCCGGCGGAGGCGGTCGTACTCGCTCCCGGTACCGATTTGGGAAGCCTCCATGACCCCGCGCACGGTCAGGCCCTTCTTGTGTTGGGCAATCATGGCTTCGCCCAATTCATCGTTGGTGAAACTGAAGGCCAGGAAGTACACCGAACGCTGGGCCTGTTGGGTCAGTTCCACCAGCCGGGCCGCGGCCCCCTCTTCCGGCAGGAAGAAGTTTTCCACTGTGATGCCGTTGATGGTAAGCCGGGCATAGGGCGTATCCGGCCGGGAACGGGGGCCAAAGTGCCGCTGTTCGAACATCTCCTCGAATTCCCGGATGTAGTTCTGAGCCAGCCGGTGGGAACGCAAGCGCACCAGGTTGTTGTTGTTCCGGTACGCACCGTTGAAGGTGAAGTTCATGGAACCGGTCCAGACTTCGCTGCGGTCGATGACCACGAACTTGTGGTGCATGTACCCCGAACGGTTGTCGGTCACGTAGGGGATGCCTGCGGCTTTGAGCCGGCGGGCCACTTCTTGCGATAAGTTGTCGGTATCCACGACAAGCCGCACCTCAAGGCCCCGGCTGGCCGCGTCTTCCAGGGCCTTGAGCAAACTGGGCGCATCCAGGTCAAACGCGGCCATGAGGACTTGCTGCTGGGCCTGCCGTATCGCCTGGGCCAGGGCTTCGTCCGGGCCGCCATAGCCGGGCTTGGCCGCGGGTCGGTCGGGTCGTGTGAAGTACACTTCCCAAAAGGAATCGTGGAAGTACTCGGCCGCGGGCCAGGAAGCCTGTTCCGGCGTGGCCGTGGCACCGACGGTTTCTTCTGTCAGGGCCCGCCGGGAGAGGTAGAACAGCAGCAGAAACAGCACGAGGATCGCGATGCGCCGAAGCAGTTCGGATGTGGCGTCCACGCGGGGTTTCCTCATTTCCAGTACTTCCCGATGAGCAACTGCAACCGCTCCACCACTTCGGGCGGGACCACGGACTTATCCGTGACCAACGCGGTGGCCAGGGCCCGCTTGCATTCACAACCCACCGTGGGCTGAAAGTCCCGGGCCAGGTTTCGGATGGCTTCCTGCACGGTTTGGGTGTTCCGCTTCAGGGTCTGGATGACCATCTCCGCGCTCACCGGCTCCTCGCTCAGGCGCCAGACGTCGTAATCGGTGATGTGGGCGATGACCGCGTAGCACATCTCGGCTTCCCGGGCCAGGAAGGCTTCGGGGGACGTGGTCATGCCGATGATGTCCATCCCCCAGGCTCGGAATACGTTGGACTCGGCGCGGGTGGAAAAGCGCGGTCCTTCGATGGTGATGAACTTGGCCCCGCGGTGCACCGTGGCTCCTGTGGCCTTTAAAGCCCGGTAGACCTGGGCGGAGAGGTTGGGACAGAAGGGGTCGGCCACACCCACGTGGGCCACCAGGCCGCCTTCGAAGAAGGTGCGCTTTCGGCCTTTGGTGAAGTCAAAAAGTTGGTCGGGGACCACGATGTGCCCGGGGGCGAAATCCTCCCGCAGGGAGCCGCACGCGTTCACCGCGACCACATGTTCGACGCCCAACATCTTCAGTGCGTAGATGTTCGCCCGGTAATTGACCTCACTTGGGGAATACCGGTGCCCGATGCCATGCCGGGCCAAAAACGCGATACGCCGGCCTTCCAGGGTGCCCAGAACGATGGGCGCGCTGGGCTTGCCAAAGGGGGTTTCCAGTTCCACGGTTTCCACATCGGTCAGGCCGTCCATCCGATACAGACCGGAGCCGCCGATGACGGCAAAGGCGGGACGCCCACGGACATCCATTGAAGACCTCCTTCCAGGGGATGCAACCGCAGTAATTGTAATGCAGCCGTACACACTGCCGACTGCGCACTGCGGACCACCCACCGCTTCCTTCCCACAAACGCCCTGGCTGCTGTACAATCGCAGAGGCCACGGCGGGCAGACGTTAGCACGTAACATCCCGTTGGAATTTGGAGCAGACGTGCCATGCATGCACGGTGGTCTTGGTTGTTGTTTTGGGTTTTGGTGATTGTGGGAGTGTTAGGGGGATATGGCTACACGAAAACCCAACCGGATGGGGTGCTTGGCTACACGAAGAACCGCCCCGCGTTCAACACAAAGCGACCAGGACCCAACAACCGGCCAGGACCCCCGCGCTACCCCGCTTACCCCGCACCCTGGGCGCCTTCCCCCTTCGAGCACTTCCTCTTCCAGCGCCCCTTTGCCGGCCGCACCTCCGAAATCCCCCTCCCCGACAACCGCTTCGGCGCCCTCCGGGAAAAAGGCCAGGTCCACCTGGGCATCGACATCCCCGCACCCGAAGGCACCCCTATCGTCGCCCTGGGCCAGGGAACCGTGGTCTGGGCCAGCCAGGGGTTCGAGTGCAACCGCCTCTGTAGCAGCGACCCCTACGGCCTGACCGTCCTCCTCCGGCACACCCTGGGCTGGAACGGCTTCGCCTTCTACTCCCTCTATGCCCACATGAGCCAAATCTGGGTCCAGCCCGGTCAGGAAGTGGCCCCCGGCGAACCGTTGGGCCTGGTCGGGGAAACCGGAGTGGCCACCGGCCCCCACGTTCACCTGGAAATCCGGGCGCAGCGGCTCGAACGGGGGCAGAAGGAAACCCGCGTCCTCAACCCAGAACTCTGGATGGCCCCCTATGTGGGTTGGGGCGCGCTGGTGGGCCGCCTGGAGAACCGTTGGGGCTGGCCCCTACCCGCGGTCCGGGTCTACCTCGAACCCGAAACCTGGGACGAGCAGGCCCAACGGCTGTGGTGGGGGTACAGGACCCTGCGGCTGCGCACCTACCCCTGGGCTTCGACCGTCCACAGCGACCCCCTCTACGGGGAAAACTTCGCGGTCGGCGCCCTGCCCGCCGGCCGTTACCGCATGACCGTGGTCTACCGCAGCGGTCGGTACAGCACCACGGTCACCATCTGGCCCGGTCGGGTGACCTTCGTCCACTTTCGGGGAAGCCTGGGGTTCGACGTCCAGGCCCCCCTGACCCAGTGGCCGGACCCACCCCAACGGTGGGCGTATCCGTGAAGACCGCAGTGCGCAGTGCGCTGACCGCCGACCGCCGACTGCAGACCGCTGACTGCCGACCGCCGACTGCCAGCGAAGGAGGCCATTATGCATCCCGAACTCGCCCGCCTGTTCGATTTACATGGCCGCGTGGCCCTGGTCACCGGGGGCGCGGGGCTGTTGGGTGAGGTGTTCGTGCAGACCCTGGCCGCGGCCGGGGCCAACGTCGCAGTGCTGGACCTTCGGGAAGACGCGGCGGCCCAGGTCACCCGCCAGGTCGCCCAAACCTATGGCGTGGAAACCCTGCCCCTGCCGGTGGACATCACCCAGCCCCAGCAGGTGCACCAGGCCCTGGAACGCATCGACCGGACCTGGGGCCGGCTGGACGTGCTGGTCAACAGCGCGGCCCTGGACCCCAAGGTCAGCGCGGAAGGCCGCGTGCAGGCGGCCGGGGCCTTCGAAGATTTCCCCCTCGACCTCTGGGAACAGGCCCTGAAGGTCAACCTGACGGGGACCTTCCTGGTCACCCAGGCCGCGGCCCGCATCATGCGCCGGCAGGGCAAAGGCAGCATCATCAACATCGCGTCCACGTACGGCCTGGTGGGACCGGACCAGCGCATCTACCAAAAGCCCGGCCAACCGCCCCAGTACAAGCCCGTGTATTACTCGGTCACCAAGGCCGCGATGCTGGGGTTCACCCGGTACCTGGCCGCGTACTACGCGGGCACGCAAATCCGGGTCAACGCGCTCACGCCCGGCGGCGTGTACAACCATCAGGACCCGGACTTCGTGGAGAAATACAGCGCCCGCACCATCCTGGGCCGGATGGCCGATAAGGACGAACTGCGGGCCGCGCTGCTCTTCCTGGCCTCTGATGCGTCCTCCTACATGACGGGCGCCAACCTGGTGGTCGATGGTGGCTGGACCGCGTGGTGAAATTGAAAGTGTAGGCGGGCGGCCGCTGGGCAAACGCTAACCTGCCCCTGTAGCCCTTGTGGAAACCCAAAACAAAAACGGCCCGGCCGCGCAGGCCGGGCCGTGAGAAGGGGAGAGGGGTGGGCATCAATCGCCTGCGGCCATGGCCTCGGCGCGGCTCTTGTTGAAGGCCCGCAACGCATCCATGAAGAGAATGACCGCCGCCACGAACATGTACAGGCCAAAGGCCGCGGTAACCAGGTTGCCCACGATGAAGCCCGCCTGAGCCTCACCCGAGGAAATCGGGCCGATGATGCCCTTGACGATGGCGTTCCACACGGAAATCCACAGGAGGGCCGCCAGGGTGGTGATGTACATGAACAGGCCGGGGATGTACACCCAGTTGTAGGGCTGCCGCTCCCGGGCCATCCAGATGGCAATCAGCAGCAGGGACATGCCCGCGAACAGCTGGTTGGAGCCGCCGAACAGCACCCAGATCCACTGCCAGAAGCCGAACACGATGAGGAACAGGGTGAGCAGCACCGCGACCAGGGAGCCGACGTGGGGGCTCTGGAACGCGGGGATTTTGTCCCCCAGCAGTTCGGCAGAGGCCACCCGCATGAAGCGCAGCACCAACTGCATCACGGTCACGGCCATGACCACGAGGAAGACCATGGCCACGGCCCGGCCAAAGGTCTCAGGGATGCCGATGAAGGACATGAAGCGGGCCGCACCCAGGGCGAACACGCCGGCCGCGCCCCTGGTCAGGAACCAGCCCTTGGCGGGGTCGTAGAACTCCATGGTAGTGGCCAGGGACGCCGCGACCACCAGGGCCAGGGTCGCCAGCACGCCCTCCATGTACATCGCACCGCCGGCCACGGGCAGTGCGTCGGTCTCCTTCTCCAACTGACGGGCCGTACCGGAGGTGGAGACCAGGGAGTGCCATCCCGAAACCGCGCCGCACGCGATGGTCACGAAGAGGATGGGCCAGATGGGACCCAATTTCGCCTGGTACAGGGTCACGAACGCGGGCAGTTCCAGGCCGCCAGCCACGCGGCCGCCCAGGGTACCCACCACCACGCCCACAATGGTGGCCACGATGGTGAACATCACGAACCAGAAGGAGACGTAGTTCACGGGCTGGGCAAAGCGCCAGACCGGGAGCACCGAGCTGATGTAGCAGAAGGCCAGCATCACGATGCCCCAGAAGAAGTCGGCCCACTTGACGTCACCATAGCCCAGAGGCCGGGTGAAGAGGACACCGGTCTCCGGGTCCCCCGCCAGGCCGTTGATGGCCTTGACGATGTTCTGGGCCGCAGGGGTGGTACCCAGCCAGATGCCGATGAGGGCCAGGGCCACGGTGACCACCGTGGTAGCCAGCATGTTGATGCGCCATCGGTACACCATCTGCCCGGCCAGCACACCGGCCAGGGTCAGCAGCAGGAAGCCAATGGGCACTTCAGGCCGGGCCAACAGGGGCGCAATCAGCGCGCCGAACGCGCCCATAATCAGCAACAGGTAGATGTAGAGGAAGGAAAGCAGGTAGAACCGGGCACGGGGGGAAATCAACTTGTAGGAAAGGCCGCCCAGGGTCATGCCATCGTGCCGGACGGAGAGCATGGTGGAGGCGTAGTCCTGAATCCAGCCAATGAAGAGGAAACCGATGATAATCCAAAGGAAGGCCGGAAGCCACCCATACTGGGCCGCGATAATCGGCCCCACGATGGGACCCAGCGCGGCGATGGACTTGAACTGATACCCGAACAACACACTTGCGCTGGCCGGCATGAAGTCAACGTTGTCCTGATACATCACCGCCGGCGTCTTGCGTCGCGGGTCGGACCGGATAATCTCCCGGTCTACTCGCTTGGAGTAGACCTGATACCCTATAATCACCGCCGCAAGGCCAATGACCAAGAGGAGCAACGCCATAACCACCCCTCCAGTGTTAGGTTTAGGTCATTATTGGATAACCCCATTGTGCGGGCGTGGTTGCGCGTTCACGAGGCCTTTTTTCAAAGGAGATTTTGCCTTTTTCTCGAAGCCCGGCGCAGGCGGGTCACCCTGACACCTGGATGGCGGCCATGGGCATGGGGTATCGGCTCCCCTTGTGGGTACGTGTGCTGTTCCACTTCCTGCTTTTCCTGCTGGCCCTGATGCTGAACGTGGCCCTGGGCGCGGTGGATATCCCCCTCCCTGAAATCCTGCGCTGGGTGGCCCACCGGCTGCTGGCCACACCGCAACCCCCAGGGCCGGAGTACGTGGGTACGATACTGTTCACATTGCGCATCCCTCACGCGGCACGCATCGCCCTGACGGGCATGGCCTTGGCCGTCAGCGGCGCGGCCTATCAGGGCCTCTTCCGCAACCCCCTGGCCGGGCCGTACCTGCTGGGCGCGGCTTCGGGCGCAGGGCTGGCCGCGGTCGCAGCCATGAGCCTGCCCTGGAGCACCGACCCCCTCGGCGTGTTCACCCTGCCCGCGTTCGCCTTTCTGGGCGCGCTGGCCGCGGTGCTGGTGGTCTACTTGCTGGCCCGCGTCCAGGGTGCCCTTTCCGTTGAGGCCTTAATCCTGGCGGGGGTGGCCTTTTCCGCCCTGGCCTCGGCCCTGACCACGCTGCTCATGCTGCGGCTGCAGGGGGAATGGCGCCGCGCCCTGGTGTACCTGGCCGGCGGCGCGACCTTAGTGGGCTGGAAGGCGGTCCTGGGCATGGCCCCCTACGCCCTGACCGGCACGGCTTTGCTCCTGGTCATGGGCCATGCCCTGAACGTGCTTCAGTTCGGAGAGGAGCAGGCCCTGCAGTTGGGGCTGCCGGTGGAAACCGCCAAGCGCGGGGTGCTGCTGGCCGCATCCCTGGCAACTGCGGCCGCGGTCGCGTTCTCCGGCATCATCGGCTTCCTGGGTCTGATGGTCCCCCACCTGCTCCGCCGCATCTATGGGGAAGACTACCGGCGGCTCCTCCCCCTTTCCGCCCTGCACGGGGCCACGTTGCTGCTGCTGTTCGACATCCCCGCCCGCTGGCTCTTCCGGCCTCAGGCCGTGCCCCTGGGCATCATGACCTCCCTGGCCGGCGCGCCCTTCTTCCTCTGGGTTTTGCGGGAAGCCCAACGGCGCCGGGGACGCGGGTTGGTATAATGGCTCCATCCTCGCCGGGGATAGGCCAAATGAACCAGGGGAAATTGCTGGGAGGGCTGCTTATCGCTGCCGCGCTGGTCGGGTGGCTGGTCATGGTGGCCTTCCTCTTCGTGCAATGGAGCACCCGCGAGGTGACCTTGAGCGGCGCGTTCTTGGGGATGCTCCTGGCTACCCTGTGCTTTGCCGTGCCGCTGGCCGGGGGCGGCGCGTACCTATTCGTGCAGGGGCGGAAGGAAGCCCAGGAAATGGCCCGGGCCCGGCTGGAACGGGACCTCCTCAACATGGTCCTGACCCAGGGTAAGGTCACCTTTGCCGATGCCGCGATTACCCTGAACATCCCCCGGGACCAGGTCGCGGCCCTGGTCCGCAGCCTGGTCGGGAAGGGCCTCTTCAGCGGCGCGGTGCACTGGGAAAAGGGCATCCTCTACTCGCAGGAACTGGCCGGTCTGGTGCACTCCCGGCGCTGCCCCAACTGCGGTGGCGAAATCGAGATTGCGGGCAAGGGGCTGTTGGTGTGCCCCTGGTGCGGCGCGGAAATTTTCATCCACCGGGAGCCGAACATGGCTTCCCCAGGCCCCCAGGGGTAACGGGTACGGGGCTTGACCGTGCTGGAAAGACAACAGGAGGCGTGCAACCATGGGTATGGAAGGCCTGAAACAACTGCTGGAACGACTGCCAGGCTGGGGCGCCTACCGCCGACGGGAGATGCGCCGGGAAATCGACCGACGGCTTCGGGAGGAACTCGCGCGGGAGGTCGAACGCCTGCGGCAACGGCTGACCCAAATTCAACAGGACCTGTTGCAACAGGGCGGCCTGCTGTGGATGGACGACCTGGAGGCGGTGCAACAGAAATTCCACCTGTTCATCGACAAACTCCGCTCCGCGGCCGATGGGTACCGTCCCCTTCTGGACCTGGAAACCGTGGACGAAGCCCAGTTGCAGCGGCTTTGGGAATTCGACCAGGCGCTGGCCCGCCGCGTCGCGGACCTGGCCCCCTTGCTGGAGGCCCTGGCCAACGCCCAAAAGCCCCAGGCCTTACGGGAGGCCATAGCAGCGCTGCGCCAGGGCCTGCAGCAACTGGTGGACATCCTGGAAGGCCGGGAGAACCTGGTACGCCATCCCCAGGCCCGGCCTTCCAGGATGTCCACCAGTTGCTGCAG
>JALXBY010000284.1 GCA_026991215.1 Anaerolineales bacterium | reverse complement strand
GAACCAGGTCGTGCGGCCCGACGCCCTGTGGGTGTTGGGCCATACCCAAGGGGACGTGCTGACCCTGATGACCTGCGCGGACTGGAACGAAGCCCACGACCATTACGAAGCCCGGCGGGTGGTCCGGGCCGTACCGGTGCCGTGAGGGTCAGGTCAGCACCTGCTCCAGGGCGCGGGCCACGTGCTCCAGTTCTTCTTGCGAAATGACGAGCGGGGGGAGGAAGCGGATGACCGTCAACCCCGCGGGCAGGGCCAGGACCCCATGTTCGGCCAGGGCCTGGATGTAGGGGGCCACTTTGGTCCGCAGTTCGACGCCCACCATGAGGCCCAGGCCCCGCACCTCCCGGATGAGGGGGCTTTGGATGGCCCGCAGCCGTTCCAGGAACCAGGCCCCCAACCGGGCGGCCCGCTGCGGCAGGTCTTCCTTTTCCAGCACCTCCAGCGTGGCCAGGCACGCGGCCGCGGCCACCGGGTTGCCGCCAAAGGTGGAGCCGTGAATCCCCGGCGTGCCGGGCCTGACCCGCGGCCCCAACAGCACCGCGCCCATGGGGTAACCGCCGGCAATGCCCTTGGCCAGGGCCACGATGTCGGGTTCCAGGTCGTAGTGCTGGAACGCGAAGAGCCGGCCCGTCCGCCCCATACCGGTCTGGACCTCATCGACGATGAGCAGCGCGCCGCGCTCCCGGGCCAGGGCCTGGAGGCGCTGCAGGAACGCCGGGGTCGCGGGGTGCACCCCACCTTCCCCCTGCACCACCTCGACCAGGATGGCCGCGGTGCGGTCGTCCACCAGGGCCTCGAAGGTTTCGGGCTTGTTGAAGGTGCCGTGCACGAACTCCGGTACCAGGGGTTCGAAGGGGTCCCGGTACTTGCGGTTCCAGGTGGCGGAAAGCGCGCCCAGGGTGCGCCCGTGGAAGCCCCGCTTCGCGGCCACGATTTTGGGTCGGCCCGTGCTATACCGTGCAAACTTGATGGCCGCTTCCACCGCCTCGGTCCCGGAGTTGGCCAGGAACACCCGGTTCAGGCCTGGCACCAGGGAACCCAAACGGGCCATGCAACGGCTGCGGATGTCGTTGGGGAAGGAAGGGGGGCAGATGGCCAGCCGTTCCCACTGCTGGCACACCGCGCGCACCACGGCCGGGTGCCCGTGGCCCAGCACGGCCACGCCGTGGCCGCCCACGCAGTCGATGTAGGACCGGCCCTGGTCGTCCCACACGCGCGCGCCCTGGCCCCGAACCAGGGTGATGGGCCGCAGCGCGTACACGCCGCTGCCGTACGTGCGTTCGACGTCGTAGGGGTTCATCGGGTCGATGCCTCCTTGGGTTTTGCGGTTGCTATGGGGGAAGCCGCTGCGGTGGTCACCCCGCGGGTTCGCGGCGCAACACCGCGAGCATTTGGGGATGGATGTGGGGGTTGGCCACCAGGATGGAGACCTGGCCCGTCAGGCGCAGGGGGCCGCCCTGGACGTCGGTGACCACGGCCCCGGCTTCCTGGGCGATGAGCGCGGCCGCGGCCACGTCCCAGGGCTTCAGGCGCAGTTCCCAAAAGCCATCGGCCCGGCCTGCGGCCACGTAGCAGATGTCCATGGCCGCGGACCCCAACCGGCGGACCCCGTGGGTGCGCACGGCAAAGGCCGCGAAGTGGTCCAGGTTGTTCTCTGGGTTGGTCCAGGCGTCATAGGGGAAGCCGGTAATCAGGAGGCTGTCGGCCAGGGTTTGGGTCTGGGAGACCCGGATGGGCCGGCCGTTCAGCCAGGCCCCGCGGCCCCGTTCTGCCGCGAAGAGTTCGTCCTGCATGGGGTCGTAGACCACGCCCAGGCGCACCCCCTGCTCGTCGGCAAAGGCCAGGGAGACGGTGAAGATGGGGATGCCATGGGCGAAGTTCACGGTCCCGTCCAGGGGGTCCACGTACCACAACCCCGCGCCGGCCCGGTGCACGCCCGTTTCCTCGGCCACGATGGTGTGGTCGGGGAACTGGCGGCGGATTTGTTCCACCAGAAAGGCTTCCACTTCCTCGTCGGTCTCGGTGACCAGGTCGATATGATGGCTCTTGTGGCCGATGCGGTGCCGCTTGCCGAAGTTCATGCGCAGAATCACCCCGGCCTGGCGGGCCAGGCGTTCCAGGTCATAGAGGGTGGGCGTTGTCATATCCGCCCCTCCGGGCATGGGGATGGTTCAATCTCCCTTGAGCAGGTCCGTCCGGTCGAGGCCGGTCTCCAGTTCCAGCCGCAGCCGCACGTAAGAGGCGTACCGGGAGGGATGGATTTTCCCTTCCTCCAGCGCGGCCAGCACCGCGCAGCCCGGCTCGTTCATGTGGGTGCAGTTGTGGAACTGGCAGTAGGGCACCAGTTCCCGGATTTCCGGGAAATAGCCGTCCAGTTCCTCCGGTTGAATATCCCACAGGGCAAAGGCCTTGATGCCTGGCGTGTCGGCCACGTAGCCGCCGCCCTCCAGAGGGAACATCTGGCGCACCGTGGTGGTGTGGCGTCCCTCGCCGCTTTTGCTCACTTCCCGCACGGCCAGGCCCAGGCCAGGCTGAATGGCATTGAGCAGGCTGGACTTCCCCGTGCCCGAAGGGCCGGCCAGGCCCGAAATCTTCCCCTGCAACTGGGCCTTGAAGGCTTCCAGGCCGTAACCGGTCACGGCCGAGGTGTAGAGCACGGGGTAGCCGATGTCTTCGTAGAGGCCGAAAATCTCCCGGGCCGCTTCGAGGCCCACCAGGTCCACCTTGTTGGCCACGATGACCGGGGGGATTTCCTGCTGTTCGGCCACGACCAGCATCCGGTCCAGCAGGCCCAGTTTGGGTTCGGGCTGGGCGCAGGCAAAGACCAGCACGATTTGGTCCGGGTTGGCGAGGATTACCTGCATGTACTCGCCCCGGGGCGTGGGCGCGCGGCGCACCAAGGCCCGCTGCCGCGGCTCGATTTCCTCGATAACCCCAGGGCCGCCGGGCACCCGGCGGAACCAGACCCAATCGCCCACCGCGACCAGGTCCTCCATCTTCCGCCGCTTCTTCAACCGGCCCCGGAGCACGCACGTGACTTCCTCTTGCTTGCCTTCGGGAACCACGGTGAAAAAGCCCCCCTGTTTGCGGACCACCAGCCCCCGTTCCCAGTGGGCAGGGCGGCGCTGCGCCTTCTTCTTCCCCATGCACGGCTCCTGTGCAGATGAATTCTCCAGGGCCACCATCCACCACCAGCCCTGGGCTGTGGGGAATAAGGATACCAGCATTTCCCCCAACCACCGACCACCGACCACCGACCAACGACCAACGACCAACGACCATCGACGACCGACGATCGACCACCGACCATCGACCATCAACCACCGACCACCTCCCCCCCACGTTTGGCTGACGCTACGCTGACGCGCCCACGGAAGATAAAGCCGCCCGACGCGGGGACCCGCGGCCTTTCTTCCCTTCCCCCTATGCAGGCACCGCGCACCCCTTGGCCGTCGGGCACACTCAAGCGGAGGAGAGACCCATGCGTACGTCTTCTCGCTGGTTCGCCCTTACCGTGCTATTTGCCCTGACCATGATGGCCTGTGTGGGCCTTGGGCAGTTAGGCCAAAAACAGGGCCAAAGCCCGCCGGGGGACCTGGAGGTCAACGTGCCCGTCTCCCAGGCCTTCTATGGCCAGCCCACTTGCGGGCCGACGGAGGTGCTTGTGGAACTGAAGGCCCAGGGTTCGGCGACCCAAATCGGGCTGCAATACCGCTACGTCGGCGCGCAGACCGGCCCCTGGCTCAAGGCCCCCGCGCAGCCCGCAGGGGAAGGCCGTTTCGTGGTCCTGCTCCCCATGAACCCAGGCCAGGCCCAGTTCCAGGGCCAGGCCGGTCGGGTGGAGTTCCAGGCCTACGCGGTCACCCCGGATGGCCAGGTGCTCACCGCGCCGGAGACGGCCCTGAGCCTGCCGGTGCAGCCCTGCACCCAGGCCGGCGCGCCTTCCGGCCAGGCCACGGACGGGCCCACCGTGCTCCAGGTGGTGGATACCGGCGCACCTCTGGCCGCCTCGGCCGCGTGCGGAAACCCTACCTTAGAGGTCACAGCCATCGTGAGCGACCCGGCCGGACGCCCCCAGGTGACCCTGGAATAC